>CBDUKG010000074.1:0-12431 GCA_965367745.1 uncultured Flavobacteriaceae bacterium
ACATGAGTATTTTAAATTCAGTATTAAAAGTATTTGTTGGAGATAAGAAAAAAAGTGATTTAAAGGTATTGCAACCTATTGTAAAAAAAGTTGCAGCGTTTGAAAATGAAATGTCTAATTTAACAAATGACCAATTAAGAGCAAAAACAGGCTATTTTAAAGAAATAATTGCAAAAGCAACAAATGAGTTTACTACTAAAATAAGTGAATTACAAGAAGAAGCACACGAGGCAAATGTTGATAGAAAAGAAGAAATTTATGCGGAAATCGATCAATTAGAAGATACTTCTTACGAGGCTTTAGATAAAATTTTAACAGAAATTATGCCTGAAGCATTTGCTGTTGTAAAAGAAACTGCAAAACGCTTTAAAGAAAACGAAACTATTGCCGTTACCGCAACTCCTTTTGATAGAGAACTTTCAGCAACCAGAGATAACATAACACTTGAAAATGAGCAAGCGTTTTGGTCAAATACTTGGGATGCACAAGGTAAACTAGTAACTTGGGATATGGTGCATTACGATGTGCAACTTATTGGTGGAGCCGTTTTACATCAAGGTAAAATTGCAGAGATGATGACTGGTGAAGGTAAAACGTTGGTATCTACGCTTCCTGTGTATTTAAACGCTTTATCTGGAAAAGGTGTACACGTTGTAACTGTTAACGATTATTTAGCAAAACGTGATGCTGCATGGATGGGGCCAATTTTTGAATTTCACGGATTAAGTGTTGATTGTGTTGATCATCATCAACCAAATTCCGATGCAAGAAGAAAAGCCTATAACTCTGATATTACCTATGGTACAAATAACGAATTTGGTTTCGATTATTTGCGTGATAATATGGCGCACTCGCCAAACGATTTAGTACAACGTCCACATAATTATGCAATTGTAGATGAGGTGGATTCTGTATTGGTAGATGATGCACGTACACCTTTAATTATTTCAGGAGCAACTGCTAATGCCGACAGACACGAGTTTAACGAGTTAAAACCAAGCGTAGACAAAATAGTATCTATACAACGTAATTATTTAACGGGAGTTTTAGCTGATGTAAAAAAATTAATAAAAGAAGGCGACACAAAAGAAGGTGGTTTTTTATTGCTACGTGTATTTAGAGGATTACCAAAAAGTAAAGCTTTAATAAAATTTTTAAGTCAAGAAGGTATAAAACAGTTACTTCAAAAAACTGAAAACTTCTACATGCAAGATAACAACCGCGAAATGCCTAAAATAGACGAGGAGTTGTATTTTGTAATTGATGAAAAAAATAATTCCATAGAATTAACAGACAAAGGAATCACTTTTTTATCTGGTGATGATGGTGATGATAATTTCTTCATTTTACCAGATTTAAGTACAGAAATTGGAGCTATAGAAAGTAGCAATATTTCTCCTGAAGAAACTACTTCTAAAAAAGAAGAATTATACCGAGATTTTAGTATTAAAAGTGAGCGAATTCATACAATGAATCAGCTATTAAAAGCATATACATTATTTGAAAAAGATGTTGAATATGTAATAATGGAAGATAAAATTAAGATTGTTGATGAGCAAACTGGTCGTATAATGGATGGTCGTCGTTATTCAGACGGATTACATCAAGCAATTGAAGCTAAAGAAAATGTAAAAATTGAAGCTGCAACACAAACATACGCAACTGTAACACTTCAAAATTATTTTAGAATGTACCGCAAATTAAGTGGTATGACGGGTACTGCAATTACAGAAGCTGGAGAATTTTGGGACATTTACAAATTAGATGTTGTTGAAATTCCAACAAATGTACCTTTAATTAGAGATGATAGAGAAGATTTAATTTTTAAGACAAAAAGAGAAAAATACAATGCTGTTATTAATGAAATTGAAAAATTAGTTAATAATGGACAACCTGTTTTAGTTGGTACTACTTCAGTTGAGATTTCTGAATTACTAGGAAGAATGCTTTCTATCAGAAAAATTAACCACAATGTATTAAACGCAAAATTACACAAAAAAGAAGCCGATATTGTTGCAGAAGCTGGTAACCCAGGTATTGTAACAATTGCAACAAATATGGCAGGACGTGGAACGGATATTAAATTATCAGATGCGGTAAAAGCCTCAGGTGGTTTAGCAATTATTGGTACAGAGCGTCATGATTCAAGGCGTGTTGACCGTCAGTTACGTGGACGTGCTGGTCGTCAAGGAGATCCAGGTTCTTCTCAGTTCTATGTTTCTCTAGAAGATAACTTAATGCGTTTGTTTGGATCGGAACGAATTGCGAAAATGATGGATAGAATGGGACTTCAAGAAGGTGAAGTAATTCAACATTCTATGATTACTAAATCTATTGAAAGAGCGCAACGCAAAGTTGAAGAAAATAACTTTGGTGTTCGTAAAAGATTACTAGAATATGATGATGTTATGAATTCGCAACGTGAAGTTGTTTACAAACGTCGTCGCCATGCCTTATATGGAGAACGCTTGCAGGTAGATATTGTAAATATGGTTTATGATACGTGTAGTTCTTTAATAAGAGAGCATAAACTTACAAGTGATTATCAAAATTTTGAATTCGAATTGATTCGTTTTTCATCAACTTCTTCACCATTTTCTGAGGAAGAGTTTAAAAATCTTACAGAACAAGAGCTTACAGACCAACTTTTTGATGTTGTTTACAAACATTATAAAGCAAAACTAGAAAGAAGTGCTAAAGCTGCATATCCTGTAATTAAAGATGTTTATGAAAATCAAGGTGATAAATACGAGCGCATTGTTGTTCCTTTTACCGATGGTACCAAAGAATTAAAAGTTGTAACCAACTTAAAAGAAGCTTACGAAAGTGAAGGAAAAGGCTTGGTTACTGATTTTGAAAAGAACATTACTTTGGCAATAATTGATGACACTTGGAAAGATCATTTACGCCAAATGGATGAATTAAAACAATCAGTTCAAAATGCTACTTACGAGCAAAAAGACCCATTATTAATATACAAATTTGAATCTTTTGAACTGTTTAATGAAATGCTTGATAAAGTAAATAAAGAAGTGCTTTCTTTCTTATTTAAAGGAGAATTACCTTCTCAAGATGCCAATCAAGTTTCTCAAGCACAAGAGCGTAAACGTGAAAAAGTACAACTTAGTAAAGAAGATTACCAAAATTCTTCTGAAGGAACACAAACCAATCAAACACAACAGCCACAAGTAGTTGAAACTATTGTACGTGCAGAACGTAAAATAGGTAGAAACGAAAAAGTGACTATTAAAAATGTAATGAGTGGTGAAAATAAATCGGTAAAATACAAACAAGCCATTCCATTAATTCAAAAAGGTGAATGGGTTATTGTTGAAGATTAATGGATATTTAAACGCCTTAAAACAGTGTAAAAACTTATAAATACTACTTAAAAAACCCCAAAAATGGGGTTTTTTTATGCTTATTAAGAACTCTATAAGGAACTCTTATTCAAACTTAATCGATTTTACTGGATCTATTTTGGAAATTAATAACGTGGGTACAATTAACATTAGCAAGCATAATAAAAGTGTACTCAAATTCAATAAAATTATATACCAAAAATCTATATATACAGGTGCTTCACTTACATAATATGTTTCTGGACTTAAGGTTATAAAACCAAAATACTTTTGAGCAAATAAAATACTTAATCCTATTAAATTTCCCCAAAAAAGTCCTTTTAAAACTAGGTAACCCGCATTGTATAAAAACACTTTTCTAATACTAACATTAGTACTTCCTAGAGCTTTTAAAATACCGATCATTTGAGTTCTTTCTAAAATTAAAACTAACAACGCAGTAATCATATTTATTCCTGCAACTAAAATCATAATTACAATAATAAGGTAGATATTATTATCGAATAGACTTATCCATTCAAATATTCCAGGGTATTTTTCTATAATACTTTGGCTATTTAAGGTTGAGGCAGTTTCTTTATATATTTGATTGCTCTTTAAATCAATTTCATCAAAATTAGTAATCAATACTTCAAAACCACCAACTTCATCTTCTGTCCAACGGTTCATTTTTTGAATATGACGAATATCAGCAATTACAAAATTTTCGTCAAATTCCTGAAAACCAGAATTATAAATCCCAACAGCCTTAACAACTCTTAACCAAGGTGCTTTAGAAGGATTATCCTTTACAAATAAAATATTAAATGAATCCCCTAAATTTATTTGTAACCTATTAGATATTTCTTTGGAGATTAAAACATCATTTGTAACATCGTTATTAAAATCTGGCAACGTGCCCTCAACTAAGTATTCATTAAAAAAAGTCCAATTATAATCTTTTGCAACTCCTTTTAAAATAATACCTTCAAAATCTGTTTCAGTTCTAATAATACCTCCTTTTGTGGCAAAAACTTGAACATTTTCTATATTGGTTATATTGGTAAACTTCGGATAAAAATCTTGGTTTTTAGAAACAGGATTTAATGTTATTTCAGAATTATTATTATCAAAATTTGTAATTTGAATATGACCGTTAAAACCAGATAATTTTTCACGTATCTTTTCTTGTAGCCCAAAACCTGTTGCAATAGCAATCATCATAACAATAATTCCAATTGCAATTGCACTAATTGCTATTTTTATTATTGGTGATGAAATACTACTTTTGTATTGCTTTGCTGCAATAATACGTTTTGCAATAAATAATTCGTAATTCAATTTTATCTGTAATTTCTATGTCGTCCAAAAATACATATTTCTTCTTAGTTTTTTTATTGTTTTTTAGTTTGATTTCTTGCGGTCAAACAAATACAACAAATAAAAATTCAACTGCAGTAAAAACCGTTGCTGTTTCTTCAAAAGATATTTTAACAGGTGCACAACAAACCGAGCTTTATCTACCAAATTTAAAACAAAAAAATATCGCTATTGTTGCCAATCATACTTCAGTAATATTTAAAAAAGAAAATTATACACATTTGGTTGATAGTTTACACAAATTAAATATAACTATTGAAAAAGTATTTTCACCTGAACATGGTTTTAGAGGAAAAGCCGATGCAAGTGAAGCTGTTGCAGATGGAATTGATAAAAAAACAGGAATTCCTATTATTTCATTATACGGTAAAAACAAAAAGCCAACTGCCGAACAATTGGCTGGAATTGAGTTAGTTGTTTTTGATATTCAAGATGTTGGCGTGCGTTTTTACACCTATACTTCTACCTTACATTATATTATGGAAGCCTGTGCTGAAAATGGAATTCCGGTGTTAGTTTTAGACAGACCAAATCCAAATGCACATTATGTTGACGGACCAACTTTAAAAATGGAATATAAAAGTTTTGTTGGTATGCATCCAGTTCCGTTGGTTTTTGGAATGACAATTGGAGAATATGCACAAATGATGAATGGTGAAAATTGGTTAAAAAATAACGTGAAATGCGATTTAACTGTAATTCCACTAAAAAATTACACACACCAAATTCCATACAGTTTGCCAATTCGACCATCCCCAAATTTACCAAACGACCAATCTATAAACCTATACCCTAGTTTAGGTTTTTTTGAAGGAACTATTATAAATGCTGGACGTGGAACAGAAAATCAGTTTCAACAATATGGTGCTCCATTTTTCCCTAAAAGTGAGTTTAGTTATACGCCACAACCCAATTTTGGATCTAAATACCCAAAACATCAAGATAAACTATGTTATGGTGTAGATTTAAAAAATTCAGAAAGATTGAGTTCCGTAACCATAGAATACTTGCTTGATGCTTATAATAAAACTCCTAAAACTGAAAAATTCTTTGGTGCTACTTTTACTGTTCATGCCGGAAATTTAGAACTTGAGCAACAACTAAAAAATGGCTTATCGGCTAAAGAAATTCATGATTCTTGGCAACCAGCTATTGAAGATTTCAAAAAAGTTAGAAAGAAGTATTTGATTTATGAATAATAGGCTTGGACTTCGTTCAGCCACCAAAACAAAAAACTGCGACAATCTTTAGCTAACTAAAAGGTTGTCGCAGTTTGCATTAATTATAAGATTGTTTCGTCGCAAATGCTCTTCGCAATAACTGATATAATTCTACTTATACATTTTTTCTCTTAACTCTTTAATTTTAGGATCTTCTAAATATTCATCAAAAGTAGTGTACCTATCAATTACACCTTTTGGTGTAATTTCTATAACTCTATTAGCTACAGTTTGTGCAAATTCATGATCATGAGTTGTAAAAATAACAGTTCCTTTAAAATTACTTAAAGAGTTATTAAACGCTTGAATGGTTTCTAAATCTAAGTGATTAGTAGGTTCGTCTAACATTAACACATTTGCTCTCATCATCATCATTCTACTCATCATACATCTAACTTTTTCCCCTCCAGAAAGCACATTACATTTTTTTAAGGCTTCTTCTCCGCTAAAAATCATTTTACCTAAAAATCCTCTTAAATAAACCTCTTCACGTTCTTCTTCCGTTTTAGCATATTGACGCAACCAATCTACTAAGTTTAAACTAGCGTCCTTAAAAAACTCTGAATTATCTAAAGGTAAATATGATTGATTTGTAGTAACTCCCCATTGAAATTTACCAGAATCAGCTTTAGCATTGTTATTCAAAATTTCATAAAATGCGGTAACTGCTCTTGAATTTTTTGAAAATAATGCTACTTTATCTCCTCTATTTAAATTAAAGTGAATATCGTTAAATAACACTTCTTCTTCTGTTGCTTTAGATAAATGTTCAACATTTAAAATTTGATCTCCAGCTTCTCGTTCACGTTCAAAAATAATTGCAGGATACCTTCTACTCGATGGTTTTATTTCATCAATATTAAGTCTGTCAATCATCTTTTTACGACTTGTTGCTTGTTTAGATTTGGCAACATTCGCAGAAAATCTACGGATAAATTCTTCTAATTCTTTCTTTTTATCTTCAGCCTTTTTACTTTGTTGGGCTCTTTGTTTAGCTGCCAATTGACTACTTTCATACCAGAAAGAATAATTTCCAGAGTAATGCGTTATTTTTCCGAAATCAATATCCGAAATATGTGTACAAACCGCATCTAAGAAGTGACGGTCATGCGAAACGACAATTACAGTATTGTCGTAATTTGCTAAAAAGTTTTCTAACCAACCTATGGTTTCAAAATCTAAATCATTTGTCGGCTCATCCATTATTAACACATCTGGATTACCAAATAAAGCCTGCGCTAACAATACTCTAACTTTAGATTTACCATCTAAATCCGACATTAATGTATAATGCATTTCATCTTTAACACCCAAAGACGATAATAGTGTTGCTGCCTCACTCTCGGCATTCCAACCACCCATTTCTTCAAATTCGGCACCTAGTTCTCCTGCTTTTATACCATCTGCTTCAGAAAAATCTTCTTTTGCATAAATAGCATCCATTTCATTTTTTAAAGTATACAATTTTTTATTTCCCATCATTACTGCATCTAGCACAGTAAATTCATCAAAAGCATAATGATCTTGTGATAAAACAGACATACGTTTTCCAGGTTCTAAATGTACTTGACCAGAAGTAGGTTCTATTATATTGGATATAATTTTTAGAAATGTAGATTTACCTGACCCATTTGCGCCAATTATTCCATAACAATTCCCAATTGTAAATTTTGTATTTACATCATCAAACAAAACACGTTTGCCAAATTGAACAGATAAATTTGATACTGAAAGCATTTAATTTTATTTTTTTTAAATTCGCTGCAAAAGTACTAAAATAGATTTACTATAAAACATTTAATTAAGAGTAATATTTTTATGATATTTCTACACTTTATTTAACACCTTGTTAACAAGCAAAACCTAAAGTTGTATGTATTTTTGTGATTATAAATTCTGTATGAAATACGTAATAAGCAGTATATTAACCCTATTTCTTTTTAGTTGTAATTTAACTAAGAAAGATACTTCGTTAACCTATTTTGGGGGTCAAATTATTAATCCTAGAACAAATTTTGTACTCTTATTAAAGAATGATGTTGTTATTGATACTTTAACTTTAAAAGAAAACAATAGATTTATTGCTGAGTACAAAACTTTTTCTGAAGGGCTATATACATTTAAACACGGGAACGAATTTCAATATATTTATTTAGAACCTAATGATAGCATTTTAGTACGGCTTAATACGTGGGATTTTGATGAATCTATAGTTTATACTGGTAGAGGAAGTAGTAAAAATGAGTTTTTAATAAATTTATTTTTACAAAATGAGAAAGAAGAAGAAGAAATGTTTAAGTATTTTAATTTAAATGAAGTTAATTTTCAATTTAAAATAGATTCACTTGCCAAAGAAAGAGAGTATATTTATAATGAGTTCTCTAAGAATAAAGAAAATATTACAGACGGTTTTCAAAAGTTAACAAGTACTGCAATACATTATCCGCTTTATAGATTAAAAGAAATTTACCCATATTATTATAAAAAAGTTCATAAGCTAGAAAAGTTTCCAACTATTTCAGATAATTTTTATCAGTTTAGAAAAGATATTAATTTAAATGAAGCTAATTTTTTATCATTTTACCCTTATAGAAATTATGTAGTAAATTATTTATTTAATTTAAGCTACCAGCAAAAAGAAAAAGATAGCACTAAATCAGACGTTACAATAAATCTATTAAATGCTATAGTTGAAAATGTAAAACTTGAAGAATTTAAAAATGCATTATTAAAAAGTATTGTTGTAGAAGATTTTTTAAAAAGTGAGTCTACTTGTTCAATTAATAAAGAAACCTTAAAAATATTTTTAGACAATTGTACAGATGAAACCTATATTACTCAAGTAAAAGATTTAGTAAACGATAGTGAATTTGTTTTAAATAAAGAGCCATTACAAGATTTTAACATTGAATCTTATGATACTTCTGATTTAAATATTAACGATATCATTAAAGATAGAAATACGGTTATTTATTTTTGGTCAACAGAATACATGTCGCTGGAATATCTAACAAAACGTATTAATTACCTAGAAAAAAAGCATCCAGAAATTTTATTTGTAGGTATTAATATGCAACCTAATTCTCGTGTTTTTACTTCAGATCCAGATTTTGATTTATTTAATTTAAAAAATCAATTTAAACTTACTAAAGACAGCTACGCACACAACTATTTAACAAGCAATTACCCACGAACAATAATGGTTAATCATAACGGAATTGTTACCAACGGTTTTACCTATTTAGATTCCCAAAAGTTTAGTTCAGAATTAAATAAATTAGAAAAAAACTAAATTTTCCTCGATTACATTAAATATAAACGTACCTTTGCACGTTTTTAACCGGTTTATAGATGGGCGTCTGTAAATCAATAATATATACAGAATGTCGACATTTAAAGAATTAGGTCTTAATAAAGATATTATTAAGGCTCTTACCGATTTGGGATATGAAAATCCTACAGAAATTCAATTAAAATCTATTCCACAAGTGCTATCATCAAAAAATGATTTAAAAGCATTTGCACAAACAGGAACAGGAAAAACAGCAGCATTTAGCTTACCAATTTTAGAACAAATTGATTTTGAAAGCAAAGATACGCAAGCTATTATTTTGTCTCCTACACGTGAATTAGCGCTACAAATTGCTAAAAACATTGAAGAGTTTGCTAAATACACCAAAGGGTGTAATGTAGCTGCAGTTTATGGTGGTGCTAATATTGATGAACAAATTAGAAAACTTAAAAGAGGTTCGCAAGTTGTTGTTGGAACTCCAGGTAGAACAGTAGATTTAATTAATAGAAAGCAGTTAAAACTTTCTAACTTAAAATGGCTTGTTTTAGATGAAGCAGATGAAATGCTTAATATGGGTTTTAAGGAAGAATTAGATAAAATTCTTGCAGTAACACCTGAGGAGAAACAAACATTATTATTTTCTGCTACATTTCCAAGAGAAGTAGAAAGTATTGCTAAAAAATACCTACACAATCCTGTAGAAATTACTTCTGGAGAAAAAAATAAAGGTTCCGATCAAGTATCGCACCAATATTATGTTGTTTCAGAAAGAAATAGATATAATGCTTTAAAAAGAATTGCGGATGTAAATCCAGATATTTATAGCATTGTTTTTTGTAGAACTCGTAGAGAAACACAAGAGGTTGCTGATAAATTAATAAAGGACGGTTACAATGCTGATGCGCTGCACGGAGATTTATCTCAAGCACAACGTGATAGTGTTATGGAAAAATTCCGTAAAAAACATTTACAATTATTAATTGCAACAGATGTTGCGGCACGTGGACTAGATGTTAATGATTTAACACACGTAATTAATCATAAATTACCAGACCAAATAGAATCTTATACACACCGTAGTGGTAGAACTGGACGTGCTGGTAAAGTTGGTATTTCAATTGCAATTGTTACTTCAAGAGAAAAGGGTAAACTACGCCCAATTGAAAGACTAATTGGTAAACAATTTGTAAGTACTCCTGTTCCAACTGGAAAAGAAATTTGTCAGAATCAATTGTTAAAATTAATTGATAAAGTTCATGATATTAAGGTAAATGAAACTGAAATAACAGAGTTTTTACCTTCCATTTATGAAAAACTTGAAGGTTTAGATCGTGAAGAATTGATTAAAAGATTTGTTTCGTTAGAATTTAACACTTTCCTTTCGTATTATGAAAATGCTCCTGATTTGAACGATAGCGATCAAATGAAAAGAAGCGAAAGAGATACCAGGGGAAAAAGAAGAGACGACGAGAATATGACGCGTTTCTTTATTAATATTGGTAGAAAAGACAAATTAAATCCTGCAAGACTAATTGGATTAATTAACGATCAACAAATTGCGAAAAATATTGAAATTGGTCAGATTGAAATATTAGATACATTTTCGTTTTTTGAACTAGATAAAAACTATCAAGATGAAACAATTTCTTCGTTCCAAAAAGGTGATGTTAGTTTTGAAGGTAGAGGCGTAAATGTAGAAATTACCGAAAAGAAACGTTCTGGTCGTGGTGGAAGCGGCGGTGGAAGACGCAGAAGTAACGATGGTGATAGCGATTCACGTAGTGGTGGTGGAAGACGCAGAAGTAAAGATAGAAAAACTAATAGCAGCGGAGGCGGAGATTTTAGCGGTTTTGGAAGAAAACGTTCAAGTGATAAAAGTGCTTTTGGTTCTAAACCTTCTAAAAGAAGAAAAGGATAAAAATAGAATTCTTATTTTATAAAAATTCAGATATTTAGAGCAGTACCTCATAAACTATATAAGTTTATGAGGTACTGCTTTTTAATGCCGAATATATGCAGTAATTAGATTTGAAATTTTCTTAAATTACTAGGTATTAATTAGTGTCAGAGTAAAACTATAACAATCTTAAGATATTTTAAAAGCTATTGAAAATACTAAGCTTTCAAACGAAGAATTGATGAAAATTGAGAATTTCTATAATTAAAAAGCAAAAAGGGACTCCAATAAATTGGAATCCCTTTTCTAAAATACATTTGCCAGCCATAGCAAAAGTACCGTTTTTTACAAACTATTTAAACTAGCTTTTATAGTTTCAATTTTTGCCAAAGCATCTGCTTCTTTTTGACGTTCCATTTTAATTACTTGTTCTGGAGCATTGCTAACAAAACGTTCATTACTTAATTTCTTTTGAACTGATTTTAAGAAACCTTCATTGTATTTTAACTCTTCTTCTAACTTTTCTCGTTCAGCTTCCACGTCAATTGCATCTCCCATTGGAATAAAATACTCATTAGATTTTACTCTAAAACTCAAGGCTCCTTCTACTTTTTCAGTAACATAATTAATTGATGACAAGTTACCTAATTTTTCAATTACAGCATCAAAATCTGTATTTATATTGTCATTATTTAAAACTGAAAACTCAATTTCATTTTTAAAAGCAATGTTTTTTTCTTTTCTAATATTTCTAATTCCTGAAATTACTTCTGAAGCAACTTTAAACTCATTAATTAAATTTTCATTTACTGTTTCCATTTTTGGATACTCAGCAATAATTAATGCTTCTTGTGGAGTTCTATCTGAAATATGTTGCCAAATCTCTTCACTAATAAATGGCATATACGGATGTAACACTTTTAAATTATCTTCTAAAAATGAAATCACGGCTTTTAGTGTTACTGCATCAATTGGTTGTTGATAAGCCGGTTTTACCATTTCCAAGAACCAAGAAGAAAAGTCATCCCAAATTAATTTGTAAATGCTCATTAAAGCTTCACTTACTCTGTATTGATCAAAAGATTTTTCTAATTCAATCAATGTTTGCTGAAACTTTGCTTGATACCATTCAATAGCAATTTTTGCCGATTTTGGTTGCTCTAAAGTTTCAGAAACTTCCCACCCTTTTATCAATCGGAAAGCATTCCATATTTTATTGGAGAAATTACGTCCTTGTGCACATAAATCTTCATCAAATAATAAATCGTTTCCAGCAGCAGAACACAACAACATTCCAACAC
>CBDUKG010000075.1:0-12408 GCA_965367745.1 uncultured Flavobacteriaceae bacterium
ACTTTTCCAACAATTACTTGAAATGGTTTTAATGGCGAAACCAACAGTATTTCCATAGTGCCTAATTCCTTTTCACGTGTTATAGAAATAGAAGTCATCATGGCAGAAACCAACATTAAAATAATAGTCATAACACCCGGAACAAACATAAAAACACTTTTTAATTCCTGATTATAAACCATTCGCGATTTTGTAACTATTTGAAATGGAATTTCAATATTTTTATTAATATTTTGAGTATAGTTTTGCAAAATTGCACTTACATAATTACTTATGGTATTTGCTGTATTTGGATCTGTAGCATCGGTTATAATTTGAACAGTTGCATTGTTTTCAGTAATCAGTTTTTTACTGAAATCACTTTCAAAATTCAGCACGGCTTTTACCTTTCCTTTCTTAAAAATAGCCTCAATTTCTTGTTCGCTTTGAATGAATTCTTTGATGCTAAAATACTTTGAGGACGCTATTTTATTAATAATTTCTTCGGTAGTTGCGTCTTTTGAATTGTTTAAGATTGCGATATCAACATTATTTATTTCATTGGTAATCGCAAAACCAAACAGCATAATTTGAGCTATTGGCATTCCAAAAAGAATAAATAACGAGCGCCTATCTCTAAAGATATGGTAGAACTCTTTTTTTATGAAGCCTATAAAACGTTTCATGTTTTTTTATTTGTTGAATCGTTGATTTGTGTAAAAGTTAATTCGTCATAACGAGGAGCGATAACGACGTGGTTATCTCATTTTTATTGAGAGATTGCCACAATTTTTTTCAAAAATTTCGCAATGACGTTTTAATTATTCATTATTATTTTTCTATTATTAATTGTTAAGGTGGGCTTCTAGCCAGCTTTAAAAACACATCATTCATACTTGCTGCTTTAAATTGTTCTTTTAATTTTTTTGGGGTATCCAAAGCTTCTATTTTACCATTTACCATAATGGAAACTCTGTCGCAATATTCGGCTTCGTCCATATAATGAGTGGTTACAAAAACGGTAGTTCCTTGGTTGGCTGTTTTGTAAATCATTTCCCAAAACTGCCTTCTGGTAATTGGATCAACTCCTCCTGTTGGTTCATCTAAAAAAACAATTTTAGGATTGTGTAATAATGCAACTGAGAATGATATTTTTTGTTTCCAACCCAAAGGCAATGAGCTTACTAGTTCGTTTACAATCTCTTGCAATCCTAATTCTTCAACTAGCTGACATCTTTTTTCTTTGATTTGTTTACGCGTTAAACCATAGATTCCACCAAAAAAAGTGATGTTTTCTTTTACCGTTAAATCATCATACAACGCAAATTTCTGACTCATATAGCCAATGCTTTTTTTAATACTTTCAGGATGTGTGTTCACATTAAATCCTGCAACATTAGCTTCTCCTGAAGTTGGTGTTGAAATACCAATCAACATTTTCATTGCGGTTGTTTTTCCTGCTCCGTTAGCACCTAAAAAACCAAAAATTTCGCCTTTTTTCACTTCAAAAGAAATGGCATCTACAGCGGTAAAATCACCAAACATTTTGGTGAGATTTTCAACGTGTATTACATTTTCTTCTTTCATTCTCTATTTTATTATTTAATCCGTCAGTTCGAACTTGACTACTCATATTTTTGTTGTTATTCCAATAAAGAATTCGTGAATCTTCGATTTCAGAATCTGACTGCATTGATTTTCAATTATTATGAGAACCTGAATCAAGTTCAGGTTGACGGAAATGCAATCAATATATTATTCTTTATTTATTTCGCCAATTCCATAAAAGTATCTTCAATGGTAGCTTTGGTAATTTCAATGCTTATATTTTTTAGGTTTTTAGTTTCTAAGTACTGTTTTAAATCATCTGGATTAAAATCAATTCTAGTATCGGTATAATGCACAAATTCACCAAAAGGATACACGCTATAATTGTGTTGATAGCTTTTTAGACTTTCAATAAGTAGGTACATATTATCGGATTTTACATTGTAAATAGTTTTAGGATAATGTTTTACAATTTCTTTCGGTGTGTCTATTTGCAATATTTTACCATCTTGTATCAAGGCAATCCTATCACATAAAGCAGCTTCATCCATATAGGGCGTAGAAACTAAAATGGTAATTCCTTTGGTTTGTAAGCGCTTTAACATTTCCCAAAATTCTTTTCTGGAAACTGGATCAACACCAGTGGTTGGTTCATCTAAAAACAGCACTTTTGGTTTGTGAATTAAAGCACAACACAAAGCCAATTTTTGTTTCATTCCACCAGATAATTTTCCAGCGCGTCTATTTTTAAAAGGTTCAATTTGAACGTAAATATCTTTTATTAAATCGTAGTTTTCCTCAATAGTGGTCCCGAAAATAGTAGCGAAAAATTCTAGATTTTCTTCCACAGTTAAATCCTGATATAAAGAAAAACGGCCAGGCATATAACCCACATTATTCCGAATACTTTTGTAATCCTTAATAATATCAAAATTGGCAACAGTTGCCTCCCCTTCATTTGGAATTAAAAGTGTTGTTAAAATTCTAAACAACGTTGTTTTTCCAGCGCCATCTGGGCCAATTAAGCCAAATAATTCACCTTCCTTAACATTAAAAGTAATGTTTTGTACAGCGTTTACTTTGTTGTAAGATTTGCTAATATTTTTAAGAGAAATACTCATTATATCTTATTCAAAATAGTTTTTGTAGGATTTTAGATGTGCGTTTAATTTGTTGAAATGAGCTTTGTTATTTTCAATATCTGAAGCTGTTAATCCGTTAAATAAATCTCTCATAGGAACTATAAATAGATGTAACTGATCGTGCGCTTCACCAGTCATAGTGCATTCTTTAATAATAGTTTTGAATTGCGCGTCTAAATTTGTTTTTAGTGTTGCATAAGCTTCTGCGCTTTCAACTTCTGGAAAATCGGACATTAATTGTAACATTGTATGAATTCCGTCGGTAGTTTCAGCATTGGCCTCCCATAAGTTTCCATCGTTTAATTTTAGTTCTTCCACTTCATTATAATGTTGTGCTTCAATTTGTTGAGGTTGCTCTTGAATCGATTTTTTTTCGTTAGAGTTTTTACAGGAAATTGTGAAAAATAAAATTGTTATTGCTAAAAATAATTGTGTTGTTTTCTTCATTTTGACTGAGGTTTTAAATTTATAGTTATAAGTGCAATTATACTCCAGATACTTACTCTAAATACGATTGCATTGATACTTTCTGAAGCTACGTTTTCGTTAAAAAAGTTAAGATACAAAAGCAGCAAAATATGTGATGCTAATACAAATATGATGGCTTTTTTGGCAAACATATGTGTTGACCAAATTAAATATGCTGTTAGTATTGAAATAAACCCAACTATTACATTGTATGTAACTAACCAGTTGAGCACTGCGTAATTTTTTGTGTCAATGCCTAACAATACTTTTGAGCCTGCAAATATGGATAGTATACCAATTACAAATGCAAGTATTGATGCTATTTTATATACTTTTTCCATAGAGATACTTATTATTTATTTTAATATTTCGTCATTCTGAACTTGTTTCAGAATCTCATCAATTGTGCTCATCTTTTTTATGCGAACCTGAAATCGAAGATTCAGCGTAGCTAATCAAGTTCAGGTTGACGTTTGTTTAGAATCTTATTCTGAAATCCACATTTCTGCAGGCATTCCAATTTTTAAGCTGCCATCGCTTTTCACATCAATTTTTACGGCGTATACAAGGTTTACACGTTCTTCTTTTGTTTGAATTATTTTGGGTGTAAATTCAGCTTCTGAAGCAATCCAAGAAATAGTTCCAGTATAGTTTTTCATAGCATTATTACTGTCAATTTTTATAGTAACTTCTTGTCCAATTTTAATAGTTGCTAATTGGGTTTCGCTTACATAAACACGCAATTGCATGGTGGTTAAATCGGCGATTTTATAGAGTGGTTTTCCAAAAGAAACAATTTCGTTTGGTTCAGCATATTTTACCAAAACAGTTCCAGAAACGGGATTTATTACCTTGCTTTTTTGCAATTGATCTTCCAATTGTAATAATTGAATATCTAAACTTTTAAGCTCATTTACAACAGGTGCATTTTGAATTTCAATACTTCTAATTTGCTGATTGATAACATCAATTTTACCGTTAATAGCGTCTAATTGCTGTTGTGTTCCTGCATCTTCTTTTATCAGATTTTCAATTCTATTTTTTGAAATAGTTGTCGTTTTCAATTCTGCTTTTAAAACATTTATTTGGGATAAAACACCTCTAGATTTTGAATACACAATTTCTTTTGAAATTTGAAGCTGATCCTTTTTTAATGCCAACGGAATGGTATCTATATAACCAACAAAAGCTCCTTTTTTTAAAATTGTACCTTCGGCAAGTTCAAATTGTAACAGTTTGCCATTATTTTCTGCTGAAATAGTGATTTCTGTGGCTTCAAAATTTCCGTAACCATCTGCTTTTTCAGTTGTATTGCAAGAAATTAAAGTGCTTACTAGTAATGTTAGCGTAATTATTTTGATGTTAATTTTCATAATTAATTTCCTTTTATAGTGTTGTAATTTGCTTTTTCTAAAAGCATTTCAATGTTGTGTGTACGTAAGTTATTTTCGGCTTCAAATAAATTGGTAACTTCTGTAATATAAGCCGATGAAGTAATAACTCCATTTTTAAGTTGTGATTCGGCAGATTTTAATATTTTTTTCCGAAGTTCAATAATTTCTAAATCGGAATTTATAAAACTAGAAAGTTTGTTGATTTCTACTTGTTTTTGTTGTAATTGGATAGTGGTGTTTAGCTGAAAAACTGCTGCTTCGTTTTCAACAATTTCTTTATTTATTAATAAAGATGCTCGTTGTTTTTTATTGGAGTTCCAATCAAAAACAGTCCAATTAAATTTAACGCCTACTTGGTAAAAAGTTTGAAAAGAATTGTCGAGCATATTTAAACCTGGGTTTCCATAACCTCCTGTTGCAAAGCCCATTAAATTCGGAGCGTTTTGTTTAGAAAGCAAATTTTCTGAAGTCTCTATTTTCTCTTTTTGAAGTTGAAAAAGGGCCAATTCAGGTCGTTTTAGTTCGGTATTAAAATCGGTTAAAATTGTTGGGTTTTCAAATGCTGTTTCTGTTGAAATTGGAGTTCCAATAAGTTGCGCTAAAGATGCAATTAAACTATTTTTATTTAAAGATATTTCCTTTAATTGTTGATTAATATTTAAGATTTCAGCTTCAATAACGTTATCAGATGTTGGCAATAAAACTCCAAATTTAATTCCTGCTTTCACTTCATTTAATTTGATTTCTAGCAGTGTTTTTTTTGTTTGTAATAAATCTATTTTTTCATTAAAAAGTATCACTGAAAAAAAGTATGCATTTACCTGTTTTTTAAGTTGGTATAATGTTACTTCAACTTGTTTTTGTTGTGTTTTTAAGATGGCTTCGCTAACTTTTGCGGTTGCGTCAATTAAGCCGCCATTATAAATAAGTTGATTTACAGAAAGTGTGGCTTTGTATTGGTCTTTATTTGGTGCTTCAACAGTTGTATTTGGTATCTCAATGGGCATTTGTGTAACATCTGATTGATAGGTGGTTTGTGCGCCTAATTCCAATTTTGGTAGTTTGTTAGTTGAAATTACTGCTAAATCAAGTTCATGTTGTTTCAGTAATAACTCACCTTGTTTTGCCAACGGATAATTTTTATTCAATAAAGAATAACAAGTTTCTAAACTCAATTTTTCTTGAGAATACATGGAGATAGAAAGAAATAGGAACAGTAAATAATGTATTTTTTTCATTTTTTCTTATTTTTTGTCATTGCGAACGTAGTTCTGCGAAGTGTGGCAATCTGTAACTTATAAAACAGATTGCTTCAATCGTACCTCTTTCGCAAAGACGTTATTTTATAAATTCAACCCATTAATAATAAAATTTGAAACTTCAGTTGTTCTTTCCTCTAATATTTGTTTGTATTCTTCATCGCTAACTGTTAAAAAACCTTTTAATAGTGGAGATGCTATAAATGGAAATATGTTTAAAGCCAAAATATGTATTAATAATTGTTCTGCTTTAATAGGTTTTATAATTCCATTTTCAACATTTTCTGTTACTTGTTGTTTAAATTTAGTAATTGTAGGAAAGTGTTTTTCTGAAGTTAATTTTTGAACAAATTCTGGGTTTCTATTTAATTCATTAATTATAAAATTTGGTAAATAGGGATGCTTAATTGTAAATGAAATATAGTTTTTTGTAAAATTTTTAATTTTATCATTTAAAGAATCATCACTATTTAATACCTTATTTAATTGCGGAGCTAATAACTTAAAAGCATTTTTAAAAACAGCTTCAAAAAGCAATTGTTTACTTCTATAATAATAATGAAGCAAGGCTTTGTTGATACCAGCTTCGTTGGCAATTTCTTGCATACGGGCGCCATCCATTCCTTTACGCTGAAAAATACTTTTTGCAGCATTTAAAATTGCTGCTTCCGTAGTTGTATCTTTTGTTTTTGTCATTTATTTAACTAATTAGTTTAACCAAATGGTTAACAAATTTATATTCTTTTTTTGAACTGACAAAATAAATAGTACTTTTAGACTTTCTTTAACGATATAATATGAAAAGAATAGTAAAAATTGGAGTTGTATTTTTAACCTTTATAATAATTTATGTTGGGTATTCTAATTATCAAAAATTTATACTTATTTCAGGGTTTTCTGCTAAAAGTGTTGCTTCAAGTGTTTTTGTAGCTAAACGGAGTCAAAATTCTGTTGAACAAGCTGATAACAATTTTTCGCCAGTAAATTGGGCAAAAAACACAGTTGATACTATAAATAAAACGGTTATCTCTAAAGTTTTTGGGTTAAAACCTCGTACTGCAATTTATAGAGAAGGTTTAGGTGCAGTTGTTGTAAATGAGGATTTTGATGCTAATGCAAAGTATTTAGTTCCAAAAAGAGAAGTAACTCCAAAAAAGTTGCCTTTTCCTTATGGTAATTTACCACAAAAAGACACTGTTTTTTCAACTATAAATTATAGTAAATTAGATACTGTGGTTAACCAATATTTCAATGAAAATTCAGCAAATAATACAACACGTGCTTTAGTAGTTATTTATAAAAATCAGCTAATTGCTGAGAAATATTCCGAAGGAATTACTAAAGATGCGCGTTTACTAGGTTGGTCTATGACAAAGAGTTTAATGAGTGCAGTTTGTGGTGTTATGGATCAACAAGGAATGCTTAATAAAGATGAATTTGCACCAATTGAAGCTTGGAAAAATGATGAACGTTCTAAAATCACTATCAATAATTTGTTGCAAATGAATAGTGGATTGGAGTGGGAAGAAGATTATACTAAAATTTCTGACGTTACTAAAATGTTGTATTTAGAAACAGATATGACAAAATCGCAAATAGATAAAAAATTAGTTGGTAACCCAAACGAGACTTGGAATTACGCTTCTGGAACAACCAATTTGTTAACGGGCATCATCAGACAAAAATTCAACACACATCAAGAATATCTAAATTTTTGGTATTCAGATTTAATTGATAAAATTGGAATGCATTCTATGTTAGTTGAAACTGATTTAGCCGGAAATTTTATTGCTTCTGCTTATGGTTGGGCAACTGCTAGAGATTGGGCTAAATTTGGGTTGTTATATTTAAATAAAGGAAATTGGAACGGTGAACAAGTAATTAGTGAAGATTGGGTAAACTATACCGCAACCCCAACAAACGGATCGGAAGGTGTTTATGGAGCACAATTTTGGTTAAATGCTGGTGGTCATTTGCCAGATGTACCAAAAGATTTATTTTTTGCAGATGGCTATCAAGGACAACGCGTATTTATTATTCCTTCAAAAGAGTTAGTTGTTGTTAGAATGGGAGTTACAAATAGTACTTTAAAAGCACAATTAAAGAATAGAAAAATAATGCCCGGTGAAAACAGGCATGTTGTTGAATTTGAATTAAATAATAAATCGTCTAATAAATTACTTAAAAACATTTTAACGGCCATAGAATAAGAGCTTGTAATTTTTTAATCTTTTTCATTTTTCTTCAAAAAAGATAATTGTAGTTTAAGTGTACTTGTTTAAAAATGCTACTAATAAAATAAATGCCTTCATATGGCAATTTTAGATTATGAACTAAAACATTCAGAACATTTTTTAAGAACAATAAACTCAAATAAAATACCTTGTTATAATAGTTAACATTTAGAATTGATTTTTTATTCTTTAAGTGTTATAATTAAATATTGGGTGACTTTTTTAAAATAAGAGTGTCTAAATCTTGGGGTTAATGTGATATTTATGCTAAAAAAGCAACCGTTTGTTGTAGGTTTTGCGCCGTTTGATGTCCTACATTAACAATTTGTTAACAATTTGTTAATAAGTTAAAAAATATCATAAAAAACAGTTTATTTTGTAAAAAGCTTTACTAACCCATAGAAAGCCTGATGTCGTCCTAAAAATTAAGAGAAAAATTGAACAAGATTAATTAGTACTTAAAAAAATTGAATATTTAAATACTAATTAAATTATAAGTAAAACAAAATCAACTTTCTAAGTTATTTATAACATTAGAGGGTTTTTTAATATATTTAAAAAGTACCAAACTAGTAGCCTTTTAAAATTAGTATTTTACATATTTTAAAAGGCTTCAAATTAAAGAATAAATAAGTTTTATATGGAAAAAAATTACTCATTCCCGAAAAAAATCACATTAAAATTTAAAAAGGTAATATTACTTTTTGCTTTAATGATTTCTGCTGTTTTTTTAAATGGAAATTTATATGCGCAAATAGTCGCAACACCTGATGCCGGTTGTGCTCCGTTAACGGTTCAATTTTCAACTGGTTTACTGGGTGCGAAGTCATGGGAATTTGGAAATTCAAATATATCCACGGCCGATGCGCCTTCAGCAAGTTATCCAGAAGCTGGTACGTATACCGTTAAACTTTTTAATAATGGAAATGAGTATACCAAAATTATTGAAGTTTTTCCATTACCAGTTCCGGTAATTCCGTCTACGGTAGTTTGTGCGCCATTTACGGGTACTATTGAAATTGATCCAGGGATTGTAACCGTTGCTCCATTTATGTTGAGTGGAACACCAGTTGGTGGAATATCTGGAGCTCCAATAACGGAATACACCTTTAATTTTTTGGGAGCTTTACCTACAATTACCCAATCAAGTAATATATTAGATTTTTCAACGGCACCTGTTCCGGTAGGAACGTATGATCTTTTATTAACAACAGTGGATGCTAACGGATGTACTTCATCAACGTTTGTGCAATCGGCAATTGTAGTGAATCCATCACCCGTTGCTGATTTTACTTTTGTAAAAGAGAGTATTTGTGGAATAGGGAATGTTACTTTTACAGGTACTTCTTCAATTAGTAGTGGTAATGTAGCAAGTTACTCTTGGGATATAGAACAGACAGGTGTAAGTGTAGGTTCATCTACTCAAGAAAATTTAACATTTGATTTTACCTCACTTGGGGCAGGAACTTATGATGTAAGTTATACAGTTACTTCAG
This sequence comes from uncultured Flavobacteriaceae bacterium, assembly GCA_965367745.1. GTDB lineage: Bacteria > Bacteroidota > Bacteroidia > Flavobacteriales > Flavobacteriaceae > Lutibacter. Next base: position 9,521 of record CBDUKG010000075.1, read on the forward strand.
ATACAGGTTGTGAATCAGAAGTAGTAACAAAGCAAATTTCATTTAGTACAGATAATACAACAGTAACAGATTTTACATTTGTAGGTGTTTGCGCAGGTCAGCCAGTCGCTTTTACAAATACATCTACTGCGGATGCTGGGGCAAGTTATGCCTGGGATTTTGATAACGATGGAAATGTTGATTCAACCGATGAAAACCCTTCTTATTCGTATAGCGCCACTGGAAATTTTGATGCAGTATTAACTACAACTTTTTCAGACGGATGTGTTATTTCTAGTACAAAAACAGTTCCAATTACTGGAGCTACACCTAATTTTACATATAGTTTAAATGGAGCATGTGCACCAACATATACAGTTAATTTTGATGCAGTTACTTCAACAGCTTCAGGGACTACTATTTCTAGCTACGAGTGGGATTTAGATAATGATGGTAATACAGATGATTCAGTTTCAGTAACACCTTCTTGGGATTTTAATAGCCCAGGTACATATCCAGTAACCTTAGCCGTAATTACGGCTAATGGTTGTTTAAATACCGTAACAATTGATGTTTTTATACCTGAACCTGTTGTTGATTTTTCCGCAACCATGTTAGAAGGGTGTGCTCCGCTACCAACTCAATTTACTGCTATTTACACCAATGCTCTAGATCCTATTAGTGGCTATGAATGGGATTTTGATGGCGATGGAATTGTCGATTCAACAGATGCAAATCCTGCACATACTTACAGTGCTGCTGGAGATTACGATGTAACGCTTACAATTACAACAGATAATGGATGTACAATTACCAGCACAAAACCTGCGTATATTGAGGTAGGTGATAAGCAAGCTATAACTTTTGTTTCTGATCCTGAGTATTGCATTGACGATGTCGCAACTTTTACTGCTACAATTACAGGGTTAACAGACCAAGTAGTATGGAATTTTGGTGATGGAGTTTCTGTTATACAAGATGTTACTTCTATTACAGTAAATGATACTGGTACATATCAAACCGTTGAAAATCATAAATATGACGTACCAGGTACTTATACAGTTTCTGCTTATGCTATTTATAATGGGTGTGAGTCAGATGCTTTTCAGGTGGATGTAACAATTCTGCAGCCACAAGCACTTTTTACAGTTTCTTCTGATTCTGAATGCACAGCACCATCATCAGCAATTACATTCACTAATACTAGTATAGTAACTAATTTAACAAATGTATTATACGAATGGAATTTTGGAGATCCAACTTCTTTATCAAATACATCAAACCTAGAAAGCCCAACACATACTTATGCTGATCCAGGTGATTATACAGTTACACTTACAGTTTCTAACCAAGATACTCCAAATTGTTTTGATGAAATAACAGATGTTATTCATGTTAGAGATTTTGAGCCTGTTTTTACTATTTCTGACACTGATCCTATTTGTGTAGAAAGCTCTTTAGATTTTACAAATCAATTAGCATCTAATTCATCTGCCTTTTTTACTGCAGCTAGTTATGCTTGGGATTTTGGGGATGGAAATAGCTCAACAGACGCAAACCCAACACATACTTATACAACGCCAGGCATTTATACTGCAACTTTAACGGTAACAGAAGAATTTGGTTGTGTGGAAATATATACCTATCCAAACCCTATTATAGTAAACGGACCAATTGTAGATTTTACTTCTTTACCTATGGTAATTTGTACAGCAGAACCTGTAACCTTTACACCTACTGTTACACAAAGAACTGATTCGCCAGCTGATCCAGCTACTACTTTTACGTACGCCTGGGATTTTAATAACGATGGAACTGTAGATTCAACAAATGAAATCGGAGTACATAGTTTTGCTTCTTCAGGAAATAAAACAGTTACACTTACAGTTACGGATAACCTAGGATGTGCTGTTTCTAAAAGTATAGATGCAATTGTACAAGTACCTGAACTTGTTGCAGGTATTTCAACAACTCGAGATATTTACTGTATTGAAGATAATGTTACCTTTACAAGTACTTCAATGCTTGATATTGGAACTATTGATACTTATGCATGGGAGTATTCTGAAGATAATGGTACAACATGGATACCAATAGTAGATACTGCTTCAAGCCATACGCGAAATTTTAGTTCAGAAGGAGATAAAATTGTTAAATTAATAGTAACAAGTGATCTTAATTGTACAGATGAATTTGAAAAAACCATTTCAATTGTAGATGGTACAGGAGGTATTGCAATTAATGATAACAATTTAGGATGTGCACCTGCATTAGGGCAATTTAGTGCAACAGATGATCCTTCAGTTGTTCAATCTTATCTATGGGATTTTGGAGATGGTCAAACATCTACAGAACAAAATCCAAACCATTACTTTTTGGAACCAGGTACTTATACCGTAACACTTAGTGTGTTGCTTACAGGAGGTTGCACGCGAGTAGGATCTACAGAAATTGTGCAGGTAGATGGAGCAAATGGTGATTTTTATTTTACAGAAGACCCAGGATGTGCCAGTAACGTTTTAGGCGCTGAATTTGGAAATACAGTTGATTTTTATGTAGACAATCTTATTGGTGTAGATCAGCTTACTTGGGATTTTGGAGATGGTACTACTTTAGTAGTAGAAGACGCTGATATTACCGGAACTTCATTAACGACTTCTCATACTTACACGTCATGGGGTAGCAGGTTACCAATATTAATTCTACGCAGCCCTGATTGTGGGTTGTATTCTTATACATATAAGTTTAACGGTGAAAATGTGAGAGCTAATACCACTGAGGCACCGATCCCAGAATTTAGCTTCACATCATTAAATTTAAGTGGTGAAAATTGCCAAAATTCAACAATACAGTTTACAGATGAATCAACAAGAGTTGATACACGGTATCCTATTTCAAGTTGGGAATGG
>CBDUKG010000076.1:0-12241 GCA_965367745.1 uncultured Flavobacteriaceae bacterium
TGATTTACCAAATCTTTAATTTCCACATTTAACCTATCTGCTAATTCTGCAATTTGGGTTCCGGTTAATGGTGTTTTTAAAATATCAATTTCTAAAATTGGCAAACCTTCTGCTTTTGCATACGCCAAGGTTTGTTTTGCTCTAATAGATTCTGAGTTGTAAAACAGGGTTATTTGTCGTTCTGATGTTGCTATTTCTCCCATAACTTAATCTTATGCGTTACTAAATGGTGCGATATTATTGAATTTTATTATTCATTTAACTTTTTTAGGTTAGTTCTAAGTTATTTAAAAAAAGTTACTCTTAAAATGATTTTGGTCACTTCTCTTCTTTTTGTTCATATTGTTTTTGTTTTATTTATCCATCCATTTCTTTCAATTATGTGCTTTATTTTATTGTAAAAAAACAGCACAACTATTGTTTAAAATAATTTTGTTTTTTTAATTGAAAAGTATTCGATAAATCAAAATAAGAATTGAAATTCCATAAATGCTTGTGTAAATCAATTTGTTATATTTTGCCAACCAATTTGGCAAAAAAATATCAAAATTATCTTTGCTGGAATCTGAATATTTTCGAGCAATTACAGTTAAAGGACAAAACATTTTGAATATTAATAACACCAATCCCTCCATTAAAACCAATCCAACACAAATCCATACCCATATGTCTATTTTATTGATGATTACGGCATACAATAAGTAAAATATAACCACATTAAAAAAGATCCAGATAATGGTGTGGATGCTTTTAACAACAAGTAATTTACCTTCTTGATTCATGTTTATTATTCCCTGTTTTATAATTTCTTTTTTTAGACTATTTAACTTTAATCGTAATTAAGAATTAATATCTTTTAACTGAAAATCCTAGTTACTCATACTTTTATATAAATTAATAATATTGTATTCCACATCAGAAATTTCAAAGTCCAACCAATTAAAATCGCCTTCTTTCAGTTTCCAAATAGCACTACATTTACTCGGAATTTTAAAGCCATCAAAGTTTTTGTAAGCTTTGGTTGTTACAAACCAGGTTTCCAACGTTGCATCTTTTCCTGAGTTGTAATAACGTTGCGCTTCAAAAGAGCGCATTTCGCCATCTTCAGAAAACTTAAAAACTCCTGAAACTGCTTTTCCTTTAAAAGTAAATATCGCTTTGGCTGAAGTTGAATCAATCCCTTCCCAAGTCATATAATTTTCTAAGGCAGCTGATGGAAACCAAGTCATTTCTGCCATATACCGAATCATTGTACTGGAATTTATTTTTTCGTTTTTTGCTTCATCTACAACTGGAATTATTGATGCTAATTTTATTAACATTTCACCTTCTCCATTGGTAAATTTATCTCGACCAACCATTTTAATAATTGGCAAAAAATCGACTTTTGTTGACCAAATAAAAGCGGGATTTTTAACATCAAAATATTGTTTAGCTGAAAAAGCCATCCATTTGCTTTGAGGCTTGGTTTTCATTGCCCCTTTTTGTTTTAATCTAACAGATACCACTTTGGTTTTACCCACAACACCCGAATTACACATCCATTTTTGAACGATTTTAGGTAAATGTGAAATATCTTTTTTAGAAATAATAGCTAGATTTTCAATTTTAATATCCTGAATTAATTGACTTGATTCTTGTTTAAGCATTTTATTAAATTGATGGTTTCCAAAAGCTGATATACTGACTAACAGAATAATTATATTTACAATAGTCCCAAATTTCGCATCTTTCCAAAACATAATAATCAGTATTTGAGATAGAATAATTGAAATGCCTGCTATTATAAACCACCAATCTTTTTTTAAAAATACAAGCGTGGTTGACAATACAAATAATAAAGCCGCAACCAACCAAAGCACTCCAATTGGCTTTGAAACGCTTTGAGTAAGTTGCTCAAATTCGGATAATTGGAATGCTTTAGCAAAACCTAATACATGAATAAGTGCCTGAACTATTAGAAAAATACCAAAAATAGATTTCATTATTAATTTTAACAATTTCTTATTTCTTGTTTTTATGAGTTTCTAAGTGATGTATTAATAATTGCTTTAAACTCTCCAAATAGTCTTGCATTACTTCCTTATTAATTTGCGGATAATTAGTTGCAGGGATAGTCATAGGGTTTTCATCTAATGTGCGATAAAGCTCAGGGTAATTGGTTTCAATATTATAAGTGAGCCGAGTTATTTCTGTTAAAATATTTTTTAGCTTATTCATAGTTTTAAAATTTTATATTATTCATATCGTAATGCATCTATTGGGTTTAATTTAGCCGCTTTTTTGGCTGGAAAATACCCAAAAACAATTCCAACAAAAGCAGCAAACCCAAAACCAATTAGTATTGAATAAAGCGCTGTTGGAATGTAAAAATTGGTAACCTTGTAAATTATCTGATTTCCAATAACACCCAGTAAAACACCTAATGTTCCTCCAGCCAAACTCAAGGTAACAGCTTCTATTAAAAACTGAGTTAAAATGTCACTTTCTCGAGCTCCTATTGCCAAACGGGTTCCAATTTCTCGTGTTCGTTCAGTAACTGACACTAACATAATATTCATAATTCCAATACCACCAACTAACAATGAAATACTTGCTATGGCTCCTAAAAGTATTGTAAGAATCCCTGTAATATTACCTGTAATTTCTTGTAATTCAACTTGTGTAGTGATTTCAAAGTCATTTTCTTCTCCTTCTAAAATTCTGTGGGTTTCTCTTAATAGTTCTGTAGCCTCAATTTTGGCATTTGTTATTTGATCTTCACTAGTTGCACTAGCCATAATAATATCATAACCTCTTCTATGTCCAGATAACCTATTTTGAATAGTAGTATAAGGCGCCAAAATAATATCATCCTGATCTTGTCCCATTGCACCTTTTCCTTCTTCTTTTAAAAATCCAACCACCGTAAATGGAATTTTATCTATTCTAATTTGCCTACCAATTGGATCTAAATCTAAAAACAATTCATCTTTAATAGTTTTACCTATTACACAAACTTTTCGAGCTGTTTTTACATCTTCTTCTTTAAAATATTCTCCAGTTAACAAATCCCTACTTAGAATATCAAAATATTGATCTGACACACCATAAATTGCTATAGATTTATAACCATTTGGACCAATAGCTTGGGCCACTGACACAACTAAAGGCGATAGTTTTGAGATCCAAACTGAGTTCTTTTGTAACATCTCAAAATCTTTTTTATCAATCGGCTTCCCCATTCTAACATGCGCACCTGCTCGGTGTTCAGTTTTAGTATAAATCATTAATAAGTTAGTCCCCAAACCAGCAATTTGATCCTGCACCTGTTTGGTTGCTCCTTCACCTGCTGAAATTGTCATAATTACCGCAGCAACTCCTATAATTATTCCAAGCATCGTTAATAAACTGCGTGTTTTATTTTTTAAAATCGCCTGAAAAGCTACTCTAAATGTCTTAAATAATTGTCTCATTTTATCGGGTTAAGCCGTTAACTCCAACTCTTTTAAAGCACTTTCTTTAGTACTTCTATTTTTTATTACTGTGTCTGTTAATATGCGTCCATCTCTCAAATAAATCATCCGTTTAGCAAACTGAGCAATTTCGGGTTCATGAGTAATCATTACAATGGTTTTTCCTTTGTTGTTTAATTCAACAAATAAATCGGCTACATCAATACTTGCTTTACTGTCTAAATTACCCGTAGCTTCATCAGATAGAATTAAAGCAGGGTCATTTACTAAGGCTCGTGCAATTGCTACGCGCTGTTGCTCCCCTCCTGAAAGTTGATTTGTTTTATGATTTAATCTATCTCCTAAACCAACCATTTCTAACGCTTTTTTAGCTAGTTCTTTTGAATTAGAAAATCGACCTGTTCTATCATAAACCAATGGCAACTCAACATTTTCTATAGCTGAGGTTCTTGATAATAAATTATAGCTTTGAAATATGAACCCTATTTTTTGATTTCTAACATCAGCCAATTGATTTTTATTCAGCTTGTTTACATGCACTCCATCCAAATAATAATCGCCAGAAGTAGGTTTATCCAAGCAACCTAGAATATTTAAAAATGTTGATTTACCCGACCCAGATGCGCCCATAATCGCAACAAATTCACCTTCTTCAATTAATAAATCAATATCAGTTACAGCGTGCACTTCTATTTCACCATTTTTAAATACACGGCATACTTTTTTGGTTTCTATTACTTTTTTTGATGGCATTTTTTCTATTTTTTAGATTTAATACCATTGATTACTTTTATATCTTTTGATAATGAAGAGCCATCTAGAAATCTTTGTATTTCTGATTGTAAACCTGTTTTTATTCCTGTTTCTATAAATTTAAAATCTAATTTTCCTTCAGAATTGATATAAAAGAAAATATTAATTGAAGATGGTAATGCTTTTTTAAAATTATCTGGCATATAGGTTTCTTCATTATCTATAGATTTTTTAAACTTTTTATACAATGAATCTGAAAGTACACTTTTTGATTTCTCCTCTAATTTTGATTTGATTTCTTTTAAAATTGCCTCATTAGGTCTAAACCTTAATGCAGAATTATTAATAAGTAGCACATCATTTGCTGATTTGGTAATAAACTCTAAATTAGCCGTCATACCAGGTAGTAACAATCCTTTTTTGTTATCAACATCAACTACCACCTGATAATTAACTACATTATTTATCTCAATTGGTTGTAAACGTATTTGGCTAACAATGCCATAAAATTCTTTCTCAGAGTATGTCTGAACAGTAAAACAAACCTTCATACTATCACGAATAAAACCAATATCGCTCTCATCTACATCAGCAAGAATTTGCATTTTTGAAAGATCTTCTGCAATTATAAACATTCTTGGAGTGGCAAAAGAAGCAGCAACTGTTTGGCCTTCTTCCACACTTCGTTCTGTTATTGTACCACTTATTGGTGAAGTTATTTTAGCATAACCGATACTTACTTGTATGGTCTTAACAGCTGCTCTAGAAGCTTTATTTGCCCCAACTGCCTGATCATAAATAAACTTAGAATTAGCTAAATCTTTTTCTGAAATAACATTTTTATTAAACAATCCTAAATAACGTTCATATTCTTTTTTTGAATGCGCTAACTGGGTTTCACTTACTGCCAAATTTGCCTGCGCACTTATTAAGTTAGTATTCAATAATTTCAAATCCATTTCTGCTAACAATTGTCCAGCCTGCACTTTATCATTATAATCAACATATATTTTTTTTATGGTTCCAGAAATTTGCGTTCCAACCTCAACTGTATTAATAGCTTCTAAAGTACCTGTACTTGACACAATGGCTTCAATAGTTCCTCTCTCTAATTTTGTATATGTAAATTCTATGTTTTTTGAAGCTATAACTGGCTTTATTTTAATATAAAATAGTACAGCAATAACTATAAGTCCAACAAGAATCCATCTCCACTTTTTCATTTTTTTATCCGTTAAGCATAACCTGAAAAATAGTTATTTAATAGCTAGCGAGCTTTCGTTAAAATTCTAATCAATTCATCACTTTCTATCAAATGCTTCGTAACCTCAAAAACCTCTTTTCTATTGGCTCTAAAGGTTTTTACAAATTTTGTTATGTCATTTTCCAGTTGTTGATGTTCTGTTCTAAACTTATGAGAATCATATTTAAAAGCATCTTCCATTAACCCTTCAATATGAGTTAAGTGTTTATTAATTCCTTGTAATAAAAGATCACATTCTTTAGTTGTTTTGACTATACTTTTTTCAATGTCACGAACATTTTCTAAATCATCTTCTTTCGAAATCCAAATAACATATTTATCAATTAAATTATCTAAAAACCTTAAATCATCTTTATAAAATAACAGGTCTGATTTCCAATGTTTGGTAAGTATGTACAAATCTTTCCATGAGGCATCAAAAATATAATTGCCATTTGGTCTGTTTCTTAATTCTTTTAAATCATTTTTCATGATAGTAGCTTTTGTATCATTAAAATTATCAAACTAAAAAATTGAATAAAATGACCAGCATCATTAATAAACATTCACAAATTGAGAGATATCATTTAATTTTTAGAGGTGGTTTTTTAAATTTATATATTAAATAAAGTTTTATGAAAACAATATTATGTGCAGTAGATTATTCAACAAATGCAATAGCTGCCTTAAAATATGCTAATGCATTGAGTTCTAAAATCAATTCTAAACTATGTGTACTACATGTGTATGATAATACTACGTTGGGATCAACAGTAAATGAACCTTATTTATTACCAAAAAAAGAATTGAAAAAGGAAAAGCTTTTTAAATTAAAATACTTTTGTATTAAACAATTAGGAAATGAGTCTGATAGAAAAAATACAGAAATTGAAGTTGTTGAAAATGTTTCCGTAGTTGAAGGAATTAATGCTAAAGCAAAAAAAATAAAAGCTTCATTAATTCTAACAGGAATGAAAGGAAAAGGTAAATTTAAAAGTTTTTTTATGGGTAATACTACAAGTGAACTTATTTCAAACGCACCTTGCCCTGTACTTTCAATTCCAGAAAAACATGTGCTTAAACGGCTTAACACAATTGTATATGCAACCGCTTTTGAACAAGAAGACATTTTTGCGGTTGCCAAACTTTCTGAAATTGCTGCTGTTTTTGATGCTACAATAAAAGTAATTCATATTTCACCTCTAAGTGAAAAAGATGGTGCAACTCAAATGGAATGGTTTAAAGAAATGTTATTGCAACGTGTTAACTACACCAAAATAGATTTTAACATTTATAGTTCTAATAATACTATCTATTTTTTGAGATTATATTTAAATGAAGTTGAAGCTGATATGATTGCAATGTTAGAACGTAACAATATTAAAACTCTTTTTAATAAAATTTTTCATAACGATTTAGTTAAAGAAATGGAAGCTTTAGCATTATTGCCTTTAATTAGTTTTAATGAGAAGAATTTTTAATGAGAAAACAATGGAAAAAAAAGTATTAAAATTATCCGCAATCTTATTTCTTCTTGTTGGATTTATAGGTACTAGCCAGTTTAAGGCTAAAATGGTGTTTAATACACTCAATAAAGAACGTGTTTTTAATGTTTATGCAGCTGAAAATGGTTACAAATATGAATTTAACGAAGATGGAAGAACTGGTGTAATTATTGTAAAAACAGACGCTCAAGAAGTTATTATTTTAATGCCTCAACAAAAAATGGCAATGAAAACTTCTGCTGAAAGCCCAATGAGTATGGGTAATGATCCGCTACAAGCTTACCAAAATTATAAAAATAGTGAACTTTTAAAAGTTGTTGGTAAAGAAACAGTAAATGGTATTGAATGTGTAAAATCTATACTTTGGAATAAAGAAAACCCAACTCAAAAAATGTTTACACTTTGGTTTTCTGAAAAATATAAATTCCCAATAAAAATAATTAATCATATTGATGGTATTGAAAAATCTGGAATGGAAGTAAAAGACATTGAACCTTGGTCACCAAATGCAACAAGTTTTTCAATTCCAGAAGGATATCAAATAATGAATCTAGGAGATGCAACACCAAAACACTAAATTTTCAAGTTATGAAAACAATTTTATTGGCCATAGACTATTCTAAGAATGCTATTGCAGCATTAAAATATGCCCAGACATTTAGTAAAAAAATGGATGTCAGACTTTTGGTAATTCACGTGTTCGATTATCCAACCGTTTTAGGCACAAAGGTTCAAGAATCACTTCCTCATTTAGAAGAAAACACTTTTAAGCAAAAACTTTCAGAACTTGAAAAATTTTGTAAACAACATTTAGGAAATAATCTCGAAAAAATGAATTTGAGTTTTGAGGTTCTTGAAAATAAATCTGTTGTTAATGGTATCGTCTCAAAAGCTGATGAAATTAATGCATTTATGATTATTGCAGGAATGAAAGGTATAAGTTTGTTAAAAGAACTTGTTATGGGTAATACCACAAGACAACTTATTAATAAAGCACACTGTTTGGTGTTGGCAGTTCCAGAAGACGTTAGTTATAATCACATTAAAACCATAGTTTATGCTACAGACTTTAAAGCAGATGCAGATATTGAAGTTATTAAAAAAATATCTGGAATTGCAAAGGTGTTTGATGCTACAATAAAAGTGGTTCATATTGCTACTAAAAAAGAATATGCTGGGGATATACAAATGGAAAGGTTTAAAGCAACGTTAAAAAAGAAAGTTGCATATCAAAAAATTGAATTTAAAGTGCTGTTTTCTGAAGATATATTTGAATCCTTAAGAATCTATTTAGGAGATGTAGGGGCTGATTTGGTAGTTATGCTTGAAAGAGAAAATACAGGTTTCTTAAAAAAAATATTTCATCAAGATTTGGTTAAAAGAATGGAAATTTATGGCAAAATACCATTAATGAGTTATAATGAAAATAACTTTGGAATATTTCATTTTCTAAATCTTTAACTCTTTAAATAATTATAGCAATGGCAAGAAGAATATATAAAATATTAATTGTAATCTCCATTGTGCTTGGATTCTATTTATTTACAATTAAAGAATCTCATACCAAAACCTTTTTAATTGTAGTTTCAAGTCTTGTTTTTCTGTTTTTAAGTATGGGAATTCATGGATTAATTGCACACTCATTAAAACCAAATGTAAAAGGTGCTCTTATTGCATATCCAATTCTAATGGGAGTACTTTGGTCTGTATTATTCTTTTTGTTTGTATTTTTTATACTCCCAATTTTCTGTCCAGAATTTAATTTACTCCTAAGCCCATAACACATATTAAAAACAAAAATATTGACAGTAAATAATAGCTATTTTAAATGTTACTTTTTTCTAATTAGTTGTTCGGTTTCAAGTTGGGCAATAATTCTATCAACATAGTCTTTTACGGTAACAGAAATTGTTTGAGGATCCACAATTTTAAACGACCCAACCCAAACAAGTGATCTATTTTCAACACCATTTAAGTTATAAATTGATGTTTCTATATGATAAACATCATACGTTTCATAGTATCTTGGAGTATAATAAATATCTTGATACCAATAATAATAGCCTCTAAACTTTAACAATCTATAACCCCTAGTTGAGTAGTTCTCATAATAACTCTTTTGCTTTTCAACACCTTTTACAACTGTAATTACAACTGCATCAAAACCATCTTGAGATATATTTTGAATCATCTCATTAATTTCTTCCTCACTTTTTTTTGAACTTGTAAAACTTTCACTTAACACGTTAGTGCTTTCAACTGCATTTATATTTCTTAAATTTAAAGCACTTGTAAAGTCTTCTTCAAATATTTTACGAGCTGTTAGGTTATCGGTAATACCAACAACTAAAGCTTTTTTTGGATTAAAAGAAGTAGTTTCAGGGTTTTTCCAGCTATCAACAAATTGTGTAGAAGAACAACCTGTTAAAACAATAAGTACAATAATTATTACTATTTTTTTCATAATATAAATTTTTAGACTCTTAAAGTTAAAATTATCAGATAATTTGTGGAATGATTATTATCAATTATTGGTTTGAGGAATATCATTTTCAAGTGCATATATTTAATTTAAATTCACTTATTATTAATCTAAATTAAATTAAAATGTCTGTATTAAAAGTTATAGAATTATTAGGAAATTCGACAGAAAGTTTTGAAGATGCAGTTCAAAATGTAATTAATGAAGCGGCTAAATCCGTTAAAAACATTAAATCTGTATATGTTAAAGATATGCAGGTTACTGTTAACAATAATAAAATTAAAGAATACCGAGTAAATACAAAAGTTACATTTGGTATTATTGATAATTAATTTTTTTATAAATAGGTTAAGTTGGGTGAGAGGTGTTTTTAAAAAGTGATTTGAGTATTATTTATAAACACCTCTTTTTTAGCTTCAATTGTTATTGGTTAATTGTTTGCAATTATAATTATTTAAATTTTATTAAAACACTAACAATATAGTTCATGGAATTTGTCGATTATTATAAAATATTAGGAATACACAAGACTGCCACAGAAAAAGAAATTAAAAAAGCTTATAGAAAATTAGCACGAAAATACCATCCAGACTTAAATCCAGATAACAAAGAGGCCGAAAAAAAATTCAAGGAAATTAATGAGGCAAATGAAGTATTAAGTAATCCTGAAAATCGTAAAAAATACGATAAATACGGCAAAGATTGGAAGCATAGTGATGCTTTTGAAAAAGCCAAACAGCAACAACAATCTCAACAACGATCTCAAAGTTATTCAGGTACCGGAGGAAGCTATTCTGAACAAGATTTTTCTGATTTTTTTGAATCTATGTTCGGAGGAGCAAGACCGCATACTAAACAACGAAGCAGACAATTTAAAGGGCAAGATTTTAATGCCGAACTTCATTTAAGTTTAAAAGATGTTTATAAAACTCATAAACAGGTATTAACTGTAAATGGCACAAATATTAGACTTACAATTCCGGCAGGAATTGCAGATGGTCAGATTATTAAAATAAAAGGAAAAGGAGGAGATGGAATAAATGGTGGTCCAAATGGTGATTTGTACATTAAATTTTCCATTACAAATCTTACCAAATTTAAAAGAGATGGTAATAATTTATATACTTCGGTAGATTTAGATTTATACACGGCCCTCTTAGGTGGCGAAATTACTATTGATACGTTTAATGGCAAGGTAAAACTAAAAATTGCTCCAGAAACTGCACAAGGAACAAAAGTAAAATTAAAAGGAAAAGGATTTCCTGTTTATAAAAAAGAAGGCGCTTTTGGTGATTTAATTATTACTTATACTATTAAAATGCCAACAAAATTAAATGAAAAGGAAAAAGAGTTGTTTAAAGAGTTAAAAAAAGTAAGAGACAATGGCTAGACAAGATTTAATACTGATAGAAACACTTTGTTTTCATTATAAAATTGAGATTTCTTTTATTAAAGAATTGGAAAACATAGGACTTATAAAAACTGAAACCTTTGAAAATAGTAAATTTATCCATCAAGATAAAATAAGCGATCTTGAAAAAATGATTCGACTTCACAACGAATTAAACGTTAATATTGAAGGAATAGATGTTGTATTTAACCTCTTACAAAAAGAGCTAAAACTTAAACAAGAATTAGATGCATTAAAAAGCAGGTTGCGGCTTTATGAAAACGAATAAAAAACCCATCTCTTTTTTATAAGAATAATTAAAACTTCAATTTAAGTGTGTAGAATAAATGCATTTAAAAATTTCAAAACAACCTCAATTTTCCTTTAAATTTCTTTGCTGTATTCAATTAAAAATTATATTTTTAACAGTGTGTTTTTTGTTAAAGTAAGTCTTTAACTACAATACTAAAACGTTTAAAAAAATTATAAAAACTGAAAAAGATGATTCATTTAAATATGGTAGGACCTTGGCAAATTATCATAATAATTTCCTTACTACTTGGAATTATACCAACACTTATTGCTTTAGTAGATATTTTAAGAAATAAATTTGAAGACAACAATAAAATTGTTTGGGTTTTAGTTGTGTTATTTTTCAATCTAATTGGAGCAATTTTATATTTTATAATTGGAAGAAAGCAACGGATAAAGGAATAAGGGTTCATTAGATCAAAATTGTATATTTCTATTAAAAATTGTCTTGTAGTTTTGAAAAAGACCAATTTATTAGTAATTGTATCGATGCTTATTTTAGGCTGTTCATCTCAAAAAATTGAGAAAAGATATACTAGTTACGAAGTAGATTCACAGATAAAACTTAAATTTAATAAAACTGATTCTTTATTTATTTATGAATTAAAGTTTAAACCTTATTAAAATTCAAAAGATTTACAAAAATTTCTTTTTCAAAAATATGGAAAATGGGATAACGTAATTATTACTGAACGAACATCTCCTTTTCTAATTTGGGCAGACCTGAAACTTTTAGATTGGTCAGATGAATTATTTACTATTGGTGCTAGTGGAGAAAATTCAGAATATAACACGTTAAAAATAAATGGTTCTCAACAAAAAGTAAAAATCTCTTATTGTTCTGCAATTATACTTGACTCAAAAGGTGTTGATTGCTTTAATGATTTTTACAAAGAACAAGACACTATTATTAATTTCTTAATTAGAGGAACAGAAAGTATAAATATTAATGATTTAGAATTTGAAAAGGAGCTGAATACTATAATTAAATAGTAATACAATAGTATTATTAGTTGGTTATAGAGGGTAAAACAATCATAATTAGTAACTTCGCACATTGAAAATTAGTTCGATGGAAAACGCAAACCAAAACTCAATAAA
>CBDUKG010000077.1:0-12155 GCA_965367745.1 uncultured Flavobacteriaceae bacterium
AAAAGCTAAAAAAGGTTCTACAGAATCACTTCCCATATAGGGAGCAACCGTAACAGAATCAAAATTTAAATCTTCAAAAAAGGCTTTGGCATACATTGTTGAAGTATTTCCAATATCACCACGTTTTGCATCAGCAATTGTAAATAATTCTGGATAATTTGTATTAATGTAATTAATGGTCTTTTCTAAAGCTTCCCATCCTTTAATTCCATAAGCTTCATAAAAAGCAGTATTTGGCTTGTAAGCAATTGCTAAATGGTGGGTAGCATCAATTATCTGCTTGTTGAATTCGAAAATTGGATCTTCTTCAGCTAATAAATGTGTTGGAATTTTTGCTAAATCAACATCCAACCCAATACATAAAAATGATTTTTTTTGTTGAATTTGAGCAATAAGTTCTTGTCTGTTCATAATATAAAATAAAGAATTAGGCAAAAGTAGTAATTTTAATAGTTTAAGTTATATTTGTTCTTAAATAATACACGTTGCTAAACTATATTTTAAATAAATTTTTTTATGGATTGCTAACACTTTTTGGTGTGGTAACGGTTATTTTCTTTTTATTTAATGTGTTACCTGGAGATCCTGCACGAATGATGTTAGATCAGCGTGAAGATAGTGAGCAATTGGAAAATATTAGAAAAAAATATGGTTTTGATCAGCCTGTTACAACGCAATACTTATATTATTTAAATGATTTGTCTCCAGTTTCAATTCATAGTAAAAATACAGATAATTATACTTTTTTAAATAAAGATAAGTATACCTTTTCAAGGTTATTTACTATTGGCGGAAATGAGGTTGTTTTAAAATATCCTTATTTGCGAAAATCATTTCAAAAGAATGATAAGAATGTTTCAGAAGTTATTGCTGAAACATTACCAAATACAGCTATTCTAGCTGTTTCAGCAATTACAATTGCCATAATAATTGGGGTGTTTTTTGGAATACTTTCAGCCTTGTATAAAGATACTTTTTTCGATAGGATAATTTCAATAATTAGTACTTTCGGAATGAGTGTTCCTTCATTTTTTTCCGCTATTTTATTTGCTTGGTTTTTTGGTTTTGTGTTGCATAAATACACTAATTTAAATATGACAGGAAGTTTGTACGAAGTGGATGATTTTGGTGAAAAAATATACATTCAGTGGAAAAACTTATTGCTTCCATCTATAGTATTAGGAATTAGACCTTTGGCAGTTGTTATTCAATTAATGCGAAACTCTTTATTAGAAGTTTTGAATCAAGATTATATTAGAACAGCAAAGGCAAAAGGACTTTCAACGTATAAAGTAATTAAAACCCACGCTTTAAAAAATGCTTTAAATCCAGTTGTTACAGCCGTTTCAGGTTGGTTTGCTTCTATGTTAGCTGGAGCAGTTTTTGTAGAATATATTTTTAACTGGAATGGTCTTGGAAAAGAAATTGTAAACGCCTTAAATACGTTGGATTTACCTGTAATAATGGGAAGTGTTTTGGTAATAGCATCTATGTTTATTTTAATAAATATTTTGGTAGATATTATTTACGGACTGTTAGACCCTAAAATTAGAATAAAATAACGTTTTTGTATTGATAATCAAGCGAAAACGATTGCGGAAACTGTCCCCTTTTTCATTCATTTTTTCATCTTAAAAGTGTAAATTTGTAAGGTTAAAAGAATACAATTAAGTAAAATATAAAATAATGAGAAAACAAATAGTTGCAGGAAACTGGAAAATGAACAAAAACGTTCAGGAATCAACACAATTAGCAAAAGAAATTGTTGCTGAAGTTAAAGGTTTAAACCTTGATAATACACGCGTAATAATTACACCAACTTTTGTTAATATTAGTGAGGTTGTTAAAGTTACAAAAGGTTCACCTGTTGAAGTTGCTGCACAAAATATGCATCAAGCAAAGAGTGGTGCTTTTACAGGCGAAATTTCTGCAGAAATGTTAACTTCTTTAGGATTAAAATCAGTTATTTTAGGACATTCTGAAAGACGTGAATACTTTGGAGAAACCGATGCTATTTTAGCTGAAAAAGTAGATGCTGCTTTAACAAACGGATTGGAAGTAATTTTCTGTTTTGGAGAGGTTTTAGAAGATAGAAAATCTGATAATCATTTTAAAGTAGTAGAAAGTCAAATTAAAAACGGATTGTTCCATTTACCAGCAGATGCTTGGAAAAACATTGTATTAGCTTACGAACCAGTTTGGGCAATTGGAACTGGTGAAACTGCTTCTCCTGAACAAGCTCAAGAAATGCACGCTTTTATTAGAAAAATTGTTGCTGATAAATACAATGCTGAAGTTGCAGAAAACGTTTCTGTTTTATATGGAGGAAGTGTAAATCCTGGAAATGCTAAAGAAATTTTTTCTAAAAAAGATGTAGATGGTGGTTTAATAGGTGGTGCTGCTTTAAAAGCTGATAACTTTATTGCTCTGGTAAAATCATTCTAAATACCATTTAAAATTTAGTTAAATAACTTATAAATATAAATACGGTTTCCTTAAAATATCAAAGGAAACCGTATTTTTGCATTCTGAAATAAAAATAGTATGGATTTAAAATATATTGGATATACGTTTACGGTTGAACCAAAAGAGCCTGCAACTGAAATTTTAATTGCTCAGTTAGGTTTTGCAGGTTTTGAAAGTTTTGTTGAAAATGAAGATGGGGTAACGGCTTATATTCAAGAAGGTGATTGGAATGCTGATATTTTACATGATATCCAAATATTAAATTCAGAGGAGTTTAATTTTAAAATTAAGGAAGAAGTTATTGAGCATACTAATTGGAATAGCGAGTGGGAAAAAAATTTCAATCCAATTCAGGTAGAGGATTTGGTAAGTATTAGAGCACCATTTCATGAAAATCCAAATTTAAAATACGATATTGTAATAGAACCAAAAATGAGTTTTGGAACTGGACATCATGAAACTACACATATGATGGTGCAACATTTGTTAAACTTAGATTTAACCGGTAAAAAAGTGTTAGATATGGGTTGTGGAACTGGAATTTTAGCAATTTTTGCTGAAATGAGAGGTGCAAAACCTATTGACGCAATTGATATAGATAACTGGTGTTATTTAAATTCAGTAGAAAATGCAGAGCGTAATAATTGCAAACATATTTCTGTTTTTGAAGGTGATGCTTCTCTATTAATTAATAAAAAATACGATGTAATTATTGCAAACATCAATAGAAATATTTTATTGAATGATATGCAATCTTATATGAATTGTTTAAATGATGATGGTGTAATTTTATTTAGTGGTTTTTATCAGGAAGATATTCCAATTATAGATGCTGAAGTATCTAAATACGACTTTAAAATTGATACAATTATAGAGCGAAATAATTGGGTGGCTTTAAAGTATAAAAAATAATTTATTATATTTAGAACATGAGTACAAAAACAAAAAAGCAAGACGAAGTTGATACTTTAGAACAAGAAACAAATCAATATGAAATTGTGTTGTTTAATGATGATGTTAATACATTTGATTTTGTTATTGATTCTTTAATTGAAGTTTGTGAACATACTTTAGAACAAGCGGAACAATGCACTATTTTAGTACATTATAAAGGGAAATGTACTGTAAAAACGGGTGAATATAATGAGTTAAAACCTCGCTGTACTAAATTACTTAGCAAAGGGCTTTCAGCTGAAATAGTATAAAAAAAGCCGGTATTTAAATACCGACTTTTCAAAAGAGTTACTTAACCAAAAGAACATTATTAATTAAAAACCAAAAAGATATAACTCTTTATATTTTAGACGGTAATAGCTGTAAATCTTACAATATTAAGCTGTTTTAAAAGTTAAATTTTAGTTAACTATTATTCTGTAGATACTTAGAGCGAAGAATATGTAAAAGGTATTAATTAAGTATATTTTTTTATTATGCGCGCATAATAAAATATTTGCTATATTTGAAGAAATCAGAAATATGAAATCAGCAAAACTCACAGACTTTTTAAATATTACATATCCAATAATTCAAGCGCCAATGTTTTTGGTTTCTAATACAAAAATGGTAACTGGAGCTATGAAAGCTGGAATTGCTGGTTGTATTCCTGCATTAAATTATAGAACTTTAGATGAGTTACGGGCAGCAATAATAGAATTAAAAGCAGCAAAAGTAGAGGGAGGTTCGTTTGGTTTTAATTTAATTGTAAATAAATCGAACATAAAATATAAAGGTCAGTTAGAAGTTATATGTCAAGAAGGAGTAGATTTTATTATAACTTCTTTGGGTAGTCCGGAAGAAACTATTAAACAAGCCCATAAAAAGAATATCAAGGTATTTTGTGATGTTACAGATTTAAAATTTGCCAAAAAGGTAGAAAGCCTTGGAGCAGACGCCATAATTGCGGTTAACAATTTAGCTGGAGGACATAGAGGAGGCAGTTCTCCTGAAGCTTTAATTAAAGAATTAGCTGAAAATTGTAACATTCCTGTAATTTCTGCTGGTGGAGTAGGGCGTAAGTCTGATATTGATAGGATGTTAAGTTATGGGGCAATTGGAGTTTCTGTTGGGAGTCCTTTTATTGCTTCAATTGAAGCTGGTGTAACAGATGATTATAAGCAAGCTTGTGTGGATTATGGTGAAAAAGATATTATAATGACCGAGCGTATTTCTGGAACACCATGCACAGTTATTAACACACCTTACGTCCAAAAAATTGGAACAAAGCAATCTTGGATTGAGTCATTTTTAAATAAGAATAAAAAATTAAAGAAATGGGTAAAAATGGTGCGTTACATGATTGGGACAAATGCGGTTACCAATGCAGCTACAAAAGCAACTTATAAAACAGTTTGGGTTGCGGGGCCTAGTATAGAATATACCAAAGAAATATTACCAGTGAAAGATATTGTAGCTAAGTTAGTTAATTGATATTTTTGTTCTAGGTTTTAAACGAAAACAAACTTGAGAAAATATAATAACTTCAATTTTTTTAAACATACTTATTGTGAGTTTAAAATGATTCATAATGATTTTTTTAAACAAGAATCAACTCACTTTAAAAGTAGATCAGGGAGTTTGTATTTTTATACAAACCAAGGAGTATATCGCTATTCAAATCATTGGGGAAGAGTTGCAAATTGCAGATGGAAAATTAGTGGAGTAGAAAATTATAAAAACCAAAATTATTATGTTGGTTATGCTAATTGGATTGATTTTTTCCCGTTAAACAATTCCGAAAAATCATTTTATTTAGAAGTTGATTTCACTAAAAAAGAAGTTGAAATTTGTTGTAAAAGAGAAAATGACGCCCCAACTAATTCTTTAATGACTTTAGACGTAGCTCTTAAAAAATTAAAGCAAATTAAAACTATATTTAAAGAATATAAATGGGCATTATATTTTAACGAAAATATTGATGTTTTAAGAAAAGAATTAATTTATAATCTTATTAATACAGAAAAGGATTTGCACGTTCTTAAACAAGATTTAAAAAAATAAAAAGTAAATTTGAAGCTGGAAATTAATCTTAATAAAAATATGAATATCCCCAAAACGAGTTTCCCTCGTATTGTAATTATTGGAGGGGGTTTTGCTGGTCTTGCAGCTGCAAAAGGGTTGAGAAATCAAGAATTGCAAGTTGTTTTAATAGATAAACACAATTATCATACATTTCAACCTTTGTTGTATCAAGTTGCAACAGGAGGATTAGAACCAGATTCTATTGCATATCCACTTAGAAAAGTTATAAAAAACCTACCAAATTTTTATTTTAGATTAACTGAAGTATTGAATATCGATTCAGAAAAAAGAAAAATTCATACAACTATTGGGAAGTTGAAATATGATTATTTAATTATTGCAACAGGTTCTAAAACAAATTATTTTGGCAATACAAATATTGAGAAATATAGTATGGCCATGAAAAATGTTCCACAATCTTTAAATTTAAGAAGTTTAATTATTGAAAATTTTGAAGATGCCTTATTAACTCAAAATTTTAAACAGCGAAATGCTTTAATGAATTTCATTATAGTAGGAGGTGGACCTACAGGCGTTGAGTTAGCTGGTGCTCTGGCTGAAATGAAAAAAGGTATTTTACCAAAAGATTATCCAGATTTAGATATTCGTCAAATGCAAATTAATATTATTCAGGGTAGTAATCGATTGTTAAAAGCAATGAGTGAAAAAGCTTCAGAAAAGGCAGAAGATTTTCTTATTAATTTAGGAGTTAATATTTATAAAAATGCACACGTAACAAATTACGATGGTTATACCGTTTCAACAGATGCAGATTTATCTTTTGAGGCTGCAACAGTAATTTGGGCGGCTGGTGTAAAAGGCGCAACTATTAAAGGTTTAAATAATGAATGTGTAATTGAACGCGCTGAAAGAATTAAAGTTGATGCTTTTAATAAAGTAAAAAATCATAAAAATATTTTTGCAATTGGCGATGTTGCTTGTATGGATGCTTCTGATTTTCCTAGAGGACACCCAATGATGGCGCAGCCTGCTATTCAGCAAGGTGTACACGTAGCAAAAAATTTAATTGCGATATTACATAACAAACAACCGAAACCTTTTAAATATGTTAATAAAGGTGCTATGGCTACAATTGGAAGAAATAAAGCGGTGGTAGATTTAAATAAAATAAGATTTCAAGGTGTTTTCGCCTGGTTTGTATGGATGTTTGTCCATTTATTTTCATTAATAGGATTTAGAAATAAAGCTGTTGTTTTTTTTAATTGGGTGTACAATTATATCCGTTTTGATAGAGAAACACGTTTAATAATTAGACCTTTTAAAAATAGAAATAAAGAATCTTTTTGATGTTATCTAAATTTTTAATTTTTATTTTGAAAAGTATTTTTCAATAGTAGGAAAAAGAAAATTAAACCCAGTTTTTTTAATTTTTTCAGAAGAAACTCGACTTCCTTCCAATAGAATAACTGCCAGTTCTCCTAATATAATTTTGAGAAAAAACGAAGGTATATTCGGAAGCCATAATGGTTTTTTTAATGTTTTAGCGATTGATTTTGTCAACTCTTCATTAGTAATATGTTCTGGCGCAACTGCATTGTATATACCTTTAATTTCTATATTTTCAATTGCAGAGACATACATATTGCACAAATCTTCCATAGCAATCCAAGGCAGGTATTGTTTCCCGTTACCTAAAGAAGCACCTACGCCAAGTTTTATCGGTTTTATAATTTTCTCCAATGCGCCTCCTTCTTTTGAAAATACCACCCCAGTTCTTAAAACAACGGTTCTAATATTTAAGGAATTAAATTTATAAACTTCTTTTTCCCAAAGAATACAAATTTTACTTAAAAAGTCGTTGTTTGGAGCGTCATTCTCTTGAAATATTTTTTTTGAAGTTATTGCACCATAAAAACCTATGCCTGAAGCTGAAATAAAACCTTTTAAATTAGGGTTTAACTCTTTAACTTTTTCAAATAATAAATTTGTAGAATCGACTCTACTAGCTATTAATTGTTTTTTTCTAGATTTAGTCCAGCGTTTATCTGCAATACCTGCACCTGCTAAATGAATAATATAATCTGCATTTAGAATGGCTTCATCATCAATATGTTTTTTTTCAATATCCCAATGAAAGACATTTGTTTTTTTCGTTTTGCTTCTACTTAAGATTGAAACGTTGTGTCCTTTAGATTTAAGTAAGTTACAAAGATTACTACCTATTAAACCGGTTCCTCCAGTTACTAAAATTGATGCCATAAAAAAATCGATTATTTTGCAACAAAAGGTATTACAAAATAACCGATTTTAAAAATGTTTAACTTTAATTTATTGTATTAATTAGCTACTGGTTCTGCCACATAAGGCGTTACACTTTCCATTCCTTTTGTAATAGCCTCTTTGTTTAAAGGTATTAAATCGTGGTAACGTTCTGGTAACGATTTCTTTAAGCCTTCAATAACATTTTCTAATTCAACAATTGGCTTTATTTTTAGAAAAGCACCCATTACAACCATATTAAATATTTTTTTATTTCCCATTTCAGTTGAAAGTTTATTAGCTTCAATCTGATAAATATTTATATCGGTTCTTACTGGGTGGTGAGAAATACCATTTGGTTCATATAATAGAATACCACCTGGTTTCACACTTTCTTCAAACTTATCCATACTTTGTTGGTTTAAAATAATGGCAGTATCAAAAACTTTTAAATAAGGAGAACTAATTCTATCATCACTTAAAATAACGGTTACATTTGCAGTACCGCCTCGCATTTCTGGCCCGTAAGAAGGCATCCAGCTAACTTCCTGATCTTGCATAATGCCAGAGTATGCTAATATTTTACCCATTGATAGTACACCTTGTCCACCAAAACCTGCAATAATAATTTCTTCTGTCATAATTAATTATTTTAATTTGCCATTTACTTTAATATCACCTAGAGGAAAGTATGGAAACATATTCTCTTCCATCCAAATATTTGATTCAAGAGGAGTCATTTTCCAACCAGAATTACAGTTAGAAACAATTTCTACAAATGATAATCCTTTTTTTAATCGTGTGTTTTCAAACGCTTTTTGAATAGCTTTTTTTGCTTTTCTGGCGTGTTTATGTGTGTGTACAGCTTGACGAGTTACATAATGTACTCCAGGTAAATTAGCAACTAATTCAGTCATTTTTAAAGGAGACCCCATTGATTCTATCTCTCTACCGTAAGGCGAAGTAGATGAACGCATACCTTCTAAAGTAGTCGGTGCCATTTGACCACCAGTCATTCCATAAATACCATTATTCACAAAAATAATTACAATATTTTCACCTCTATTGCATGCGTGAATAGTTTCAGCAGTTCCAATTGCTGCCAAGTCGCCATCACCTTGATACGTAAAAACGTACTTTTCTGGCCAAGTTCTAGCAATTGCTGTAGCTACAGCCGGAGCGCGTCCGTGTGCTGCTTGAGTTATATCAATATTCATAAAATCATAAGCCAAAACAGAACAACCAACTGGCGCAACTCCAATGGTTTCCTCAGAGATTCCCATTTCATCAACTACTTCCATTGTTAAGTTATGTGCAGTACCATGTCCACAGCCTGGGCAGTAGGACAAAGTAGTGTCGGTCATTAATTTTGATTTACAAAATACTTGATTTTCGGGTTTTATAATATCTAATACGTTCATTTTATAATTTTTTGTTCTAAAGCTTCTAATACTTCTTCTGGAGTGTGAATAATACCTCCAGTTCTTCCAAAATGCTCTACTGGTACTTTATGCTCAACTGAAAGACGAACATCTTCTACCATTTGACCAGCATTTAATTCAACACTTAAAATTCCTTTTACTTGATCTGCTAAATCAAATAAAACTTTTTTAGGGTAAGGGAATAATGTAATAGGTCTTAACAAACCTGCTTTTATTCCTTTTGCTCTTGCTAATTGTACTGCTTTTTGGGCAATTCGTGCACTAGATCCATAGGCTACAAATAGATATTCAGCATCTTCAGTTTGAAATTCTTCGTAGCGCATATCTTCCTGTTCCATTTGTTCGTATTTTCTCATTAATTTACGAACTCGAGCTTCCATTTTTTCAGATTGTAAATCTAAAGATGTAATTATATTACGTTCACGGTTTTTTGTTTTACCGGTAGTTGCCCAATCACCATTTAATTTTATAACTTCTTCATCAGTTAATCGAACTTGTTGGTCTTTAAGATTTACCTTTTCCATCATTTGGCCAATTAAACCATCAGAAAGAATTAAAACAGGTGCACGATATTTAAAAGCTATATCAAAAGCATCTTCTACAAAATCTGCCATTTCTTGAACAGATGAAGGTGCCAAAACATATAATTTATAGTCTCCGTGACCACCACCTTTTACAGATTGAAAATAATCTGCTTGCGAAGGTTGAATTGTACCTAAACCAGGTCCACCTCTTACAACATTTACAATTACAGATGGTAATTCAGCTCCAGCTAAATATGAAATTCCTTCTAGTTTAAGTGAAATTCCTGGGCTAGAAGAAGAAGTCATTACTTTTTTACCAGTGCTTGCTGCACCATAAACCATATTTATTGCTGCAATTTCGCTTTCGGCTTGCAATACAACCATTCCTGTTCTTTCTTCAGGACGTTCGGTCATTAAATATTCTATAACTTCCGATTGTGGTGTAATAGGATATCCGAAATAAGCATCAACACCGGCTCTAATAGCAGCCTCAGCTAATGCTTCGTTTCCTTTCATTAATTTTAATTCTGCCATGTTTCTTATTTATTTTGTTATGCTGAAACCTTTACTCTATATACCGAAATAGCTCTATCAGGACAAACAATTGCACAGTTTGTGCATCCGGTACAAGCTTCTGGATTATTCATATATGCATAGTGATATCCTTTTCTATTTACTGTTGATGTCATACCAATTACGTCTTCAGGACATACAGGTATGCAAACTTCGCAACCTTTGCACGCTTCGGTGTCAACTACAATTGCTCCTTTAACTTTTGCCATTTTAATAATATATTAGGTGATTATTAACTTGTTATTTTGTTATTCTCAAAGTTATGGCTATTTTAATGTAAAAAGTATGATAAATATCAATTTAATGATAATTGTCATACTCTTATTGTGTTTTTTAATAAAAAAAACGCCCTAGTAGGCGCTTTTATTATAATTTTATAAGAATGTAACTATTGTTTCCTAATATAAATTTTTAAATTTTGAAGGATTTACTTCTTGCATAATTTTGTAAATTGTTTCAAAAATATCTTCTGCATTTGGTTTTGAAAAGTAATCACCATCCGTACCATACGCTGGTCTGTGAGATTTAGCAGTTAAGGTAATAGGTTTGCTATCTAAATATTGATATGCATTTTGTTTTTCTAAAATTTCATTTAATAAATAAGCTGAAGCACCTCCTGGAACGTCTTCATCAATAATAATAAGTCTATTTGTTTTTTGGACACTTTTTACAATATCTTGATTAACATCAAAAGGAAGCAAGCTTTGCACATCAATAATTTCGATATTTATATCTACTTGATTTAAATCTTTACCAACGTCTTGAACAATTTTTAAAGTTGATCCATAAGAAACTACTGTAACATCTGTACCTTCTTTTACGGTCTCAACTACACCTATTGGTGTTCTAAATTCACCAAAATTGTTTGGTAATTTTTCTTTTAAGCGATAGCCATTTAAATTTTCAACAATTAATGCAGGTTCATCACATTCTAAAAGTGTATTATAAAAACCAGCTGCTTTTGTCATATTTCTTGGAACCAAAATGTTCATACCTCTTAATAAATGAACAATTGCTCCCATTGGAGATCCAGAATGCCAAATACCTTCTAATCTATGTCCTCTTGTTCTTATTATTAAAGGTGCTTTTTGTGTACCAACTGTTCTGTACTGTAACGAAGCTAAATCATCACTTAAAATTTGAATTGCATATAATAAATAATCTAAATATTGGATTTCTGCAATTGGGCGTAACCCTCTTAAAGCCATTCCAATACCTTGACCTACAATGGTTGCTTCTCTAATTCCAGTATCTGAAATTCTAAGTTTCCCATATTTTTCTTGAAGCCCAACTAAACCTTGATTTACATCTCCAATGTTTCCAGCATCTTCGCCAAAAATAAAAACGTTATCATTGTTAGCAAAAAGTGTATCAAAATTATCTTTAATAATAATTCTACCATCAACTAAATCTGCCTGTTGGTTATATGTTGGTAATACTTCTTTAACGTTAGTGGCTTTTTTGTTGGTTTGACTATAGAGATGCGAACTAAACCTAGGTTGTTCACTATTTAAATAGCTAGTAATCCAATTTTGAAGTTGTGTTTTTTCAACCGAATTTTCGTTTCTAACATATACAGCCACTTTTCTGGCAGTTGACAAAAGGTCTTTTCTTGAAGGTTCTAAAATGGTTGTTAATTCTGTTTTTAATTTATTAATAAAAACTTTACTATTACTCTTATTAGCTAAATTGTCTAAAATATTTAACAACCTAATTTTTTGATTTTTAACTGGAGCTAAAAATGCAGTCCAAGCTTCTCTTTTTGCTTGTGAAACTAATTTTTTAGCATCTTTTTCAATTTGAATTAGCTCAGATTCGGAATCAACAAATTTTAAAGTATTATTATTTTCGTCTTGCAATTCAAATTCAAAAATCCAATCGCGCATTTTGGCAATACAATCATGTTGTTTTT
>CBDUKG010000078.1:0-11801 GCA_965367745.1 uncultured Flavobacteriaceae bacterium
CCGATACAGAAATTAGCAAAAATGTTCCCTAATAAATCTTCGGTAGTCACTTCACCAGTAATTTCTCCTAAGTGAAATAAAGCCTGTCTAATATCTATTGCAAAAAGATCTGTACTAATATTATTTTCAATTCCTTTTTGTACTTCTTTAATTGAGTTATAAGCATTGTTTAAAGCTTCAAAATGGCGAGAATTACTAACAATAGTTTCATTATTACTTAAAGCGCCTTTATTTACTAAATGTGTAAGTGTTTCAGTAAGTTTATGAATACCAGTTTTATGTTTTGCCGACAATACAATCAGGTTTTCAAACTTATTTTTAAGTGTTAAAATTTGGTTGTCAGTTAATAAATCTACTTTATTTACTATTGTTAAAATCTTTTTTGAAGGATATTTATCCTCTAATTCAGAAATCTTTTTTTGAAGTGTAACTATGTTTGAAGCATCTATTAATTGCAATACTAATTGTGCTTTTTCTATAGTTGAAAATGTTTTTTTAATTCCAATATTTTCTACAAAATCTTCAGTTGTGCGGATTCCAGCGGTGTCAATAAAGCGATAGGCAACCCCTTCAATGTTAATTTCATCTTCAATAGCATCTCTTGTAGTTCCAGCAATGTGGCTTACAATTGCTTTTTCTTCATTTATAAGCGCATTTAATAATGTTGATTTCCCAACATTTGGTTCTCCAACAATTGCAATTGGAATTCCATTTTTTAGTACATTTCCTAAAGCGAATGAATCTATTAAACGTTTTAAAACGGCACTAATTTTATCTATTAAATTTTTGAATTCTGTGCGGTCTGCAAATTCTACATCTTCTTCAGCAAAATCTAATTCTAACTCAATCAAGCTTGCGAAATTGAGTAATTGTTGCCGCAAATTTTCAATTTCAGTACTAAATCCACCTCTCATTTGTTGTAATGCAACTTGATGTGAAGCGGCTGAGTTTGATGATATTAAATCGGCCACAGCTTCTGCTTGACTTAAATCCATTTTTCCGTTTAAAAAAGCACGTAGTGTAAATTCACCTGCATCAGCATTTCTTACCCCATTTTGTAAAAAAAGTTGTAAAATTTCTTGCTGAATATAAATTGACCCGTGGCAACTTATTTCCACCACATTTTCGCCAGTATAGCTGTTTGGGTTCTTAAATACTGAGACTAAAACTTCATCTAAAATGCGCTCATTATCGACTATGTTACCTAAATGAATGGTATGTGATTTTACGTTTTTTAAATCTTTATTTCCAAATTTGGAATTAAAATGTTCATTAACAACATTAATAGCATTAGCACCAGATAATCGTATAACGGCAATTGCACCAACTCCAGATGAAGTTGCCAATGCAATAATAGTATCGTTCTTAATTGAATTCATAAATGCAAAATTACGGTATTTGTTAGAAGTTGGAAAGTTTAATTTTAAAAGTAATTTTTTTAAGCAAACAACTCATAGCCAATTGCAAAAGGCTAATAATTAATAGATTGCTCTTTTTATAAAATCTTCATAGTCTTCGTAAAATTCTTCAAACTGATGCATTGCTTCATTAAAAAAATAATACACATTTTGCCAAGTGTTTTTATTATGAATATTAAATTCTCCGTTGTATTTTACATAAACTCGATGAATAATTTTTCCAGTTTCTAATACATAAAGTTCATCAAATATTACATCTGGTAAATAATCTTCAGTTAATATTTTTTTTAATTCCAACACTTGGTCAAATAGCAGTTCATTTTTAGTTCTATCGAAAGATTCAATATCTAAACAAACGAGCGCTTGTTTTTTATCAGCTACAAATTTAAAACCAAAATCTTTAATTTTAGTTTTATAAAGCACCCATTTCCGAGGAAATGATTTTCCAAAACTAGTCCAAAATTCTTTTCTTAATTGGGAAGATTCTTCTTTACTAAACATTATAAATTCCTAATTATTAACAAATTAACCGTGAATACTTTCTGTTGTTCCGAGGTTTTTCATTAACTCAGCTTCATATTCTAACAAATCGTTCCATTTTTTATCAACTTCTTTTCGGTCTCCAAATTTTCTTGCAAAGCCTAAAAATAAACTATAATGGTTTGCTTCTGAAACCATTAAGTCTCTATAAAATTTAGCCAAATCTTGATCTTCTAAGTTTTCTGAAAGCAATCTAAAACGTTCACAACTCCGTGCTTCAATTAAACCTGCGTATAATAATCTGTGTACTAATTGGGTAGTTCTACTGCCGCCTTTTGGGAAAAATTTCAATAAATTATGCACATATAAATCTTTTCGATCTCGTCCTAATTCAACGCCTCTTTTTAGCAATCTTTCGTGCACTAATTTAAAATGGCTCATTTCTTCTTTTACAATTGAAACCATTTCTGTAACTAAATCAGCGTATTCTGGAAAACTCATTATTAATGAGTTTGCTGTTGATGCAGCTTTTAATTCGCAATGTGCGTGATCAATTAAAATTTCATCAATATTTTTTTCTGCGATATTTACCCAACGCGGGTCGGTTGGTAATTTTAGACCTAACATTATGTATCAAATTTAAATTTAAGTTCTTCTAAACTGGTTTCTGCACCAACTAAAGTAATTATATCTCCCAAACGCATTCTGGTATAACCGTGCGAAACCAATAACTGTCCTTTCCTTTTTACAGAAAGTACTAACACATCTGAAGGTAAACGTAAATCTCGAAGTCTAATGCCGTGTATGTCTTTATTTCTAACTTCAACATCTATAGAATCTTGTCCTTCATCCATTCCTAATAATAAAGAAGTGGCATTTGGTGAACGAACAAAATGATCTAATAAACTTACCATAGCGGTTGCAGGTTCAATTATTAAAACACCTAATTTATGAAATTTTTCAAAATTATCTCTATTATTTAAACGTACAATTACTTCTTTTGTGCCAATATGTTCATATATAATTTCTGCTATTTTGTAATTATCTTCATCGGAAAGCATTAAAATAAAAACTTCAGTTTTTTCTAAATCCAACTTTTTTAGACTTGTATAGCTGATAGTTGACAAAGGAATTACTTCAAAATCTTCAATTTCTTTAGAATGATTTTTAGCATCTGCATTTATAATTCTAGTTTCCCACTTATTTTTTTTTAATTGATTAGCTAAAGCAACGGATTGATCTTCTAAACCAAAAATCACAGCATCTTGCTTGCTTTCTAATTCTGGCATTTTAGCACGTAAATGACTTTCTTTTACGCGATTTAAAGCCCATTTAAATAGTGGAGGTCCAACGAGTTGATTAATTACAATAATTGCAATTATAATGGTTTCAAATTGGTAACCCCATTCTGGAAAAGTATTCGATACAACGGTTGCCAATCCAAGTGCTACACCGGCTTGTGTTAAATATGGCATCCAAGCAATAAATAAATATTTTTTAGGATCTTTCGCCGCATAAACGCCAAATATTCCACCAAAAACCATCGTAATTAATCGTAAAAAAAATAAGCTTATAGCAATTCCAAAAACACTCATTAAAGTTTGTATGGATAATGATGCGCCTGTTAGTGTAAAAAATATGATATAAATTAAGGGGCTAATTTCATCTAAAACTTCAGAAAATTCAATTCTATGTTTGCTGTAATTTGTTAAATAGAAACTTGCAATTATGCATATTAATAAAGGTTCTAAAACAAATTCGTGATGGAATAATTCTAATGATTTGATTTTTATATAAAAAGAGAAAATATAAACGCTATAACCAATTAAAATAATTAAAATGCCCTTAATTTGACTGTCTAATTTTGAGAGAAATGGAAATTGTAATATTTTCCCAAAAACATATCCAATACCAAACGAAGCTAGTAACTCAAAAAGCAGCACTACAAAAAACAAAAGGCCTGTTTCTTCATTGTTAATAAAGGCTTTTGCAACGGCTAAAGAGATTGCAAACAAGATAATTACCAGTACATCTTTAACAACAGTTACACCCATAACCGTTTTGGTAAAAGGGCCGTTGGCTCTCATTTCGTTAATTACTGCGATGGCTGAAGAAGGAGAACGCGCAACAAAAATAGTTCCAAATAAAATGGCAATACCAATTTTATGAGTTGCAGGTAACCCTTTCATAAATGGAATGAAATCTGCGATAAAATAAATAACCACAGAACTCATAACAAAAGTTATAATAAGTTGACCAATGGTCATCCATTTTATACTTTTTATTCTACTCCGTAAATCATTTAAATAGAGTTCAGAACCTGCTGAAAATGCTATTATTGATAATGCAATTTCATTTAAAAAATTTAATTTATCTAAAGCATCTGGAGGAATAAAATTTAATACTGAAGACCCCGCGATAATACCCGTAATAATTAAACCAGTAATTAACGGAAACTTTATTTTCTGAAAGACTTTGGAAATTTGATTAGCAGCAATTGCAACTATAAAAAAGCCAACCAAAAAAGTTATAAGTAATTTTATGTCCAAATTAGTGGTTTTAATTAAGTATTTGTATTAGTTGGATTGTATATCCAAATTAAAGATCTAAATCAAAAGTTTTTTTCAATAATTCCATAGCCTTATTTTTTTCTTTTAATTTCTCATATTTTTCTTGAGGAGTGTATGCATATTTTTTAGTTTCCTCTTCATTTACGTGCAGAATTAAATCAACTTTAAAATTATTTAATTGTTCTCTAATAAATTTTAAAAGTGGATGTTTCCCTCTTTCCAATTGGTCTTTCATTAGATTGTTTGGAAGGTTAAAATGCAAGTTTTTGTCTTTTACATAAGGTTTATTTGCATTCATAACCGAAGTAAGACTTTTTTTACCTTTTTCTAAAAGTAATGCTGCATATTTTTTCCAAGCTAAAATAGCTTCGCTTTCGGTAAAACTGTCTGTTGGTAACCCTTCAACTTGATCGTATTCAACCTCAATCTTCTCTAATTCCTTTTTTCTATTGATACTTGTTAAAGATAGAGAAGAACGCCTTCTAGTTGACGTTTCTAATATTGGTTTCGGTGCTTTTTTTACAGTTTTTTCAACTGTTTTTGAAACAACGGGTGTTTTTTCAGGTTTTACTACAGGTTTTTGATACGCAGGAATTTGTTTAGAAAACGTGCGTCTTTTTACTTTACTTTCAAAATGAATAGCAGCAATTATGTAGGGTTTGTTATTTTTTTTTTCTCCATCAAATGTGATAGAGGCTAATTGCATAAGCGTAAGTTCAACTAATAACCGCTGATTTTTACTGCTTTTGTACTTTAAATCGCAATCATTTGCCAATTCAATAGCTTGTAATAGAAAACGTAAATCACTTTTTTGCGATTGTTCTAAATATTTCTTTTTAGCATTGTCTCCAACTTCTAATAAATCTAAAGTAATTTTATCTTTTGCAACTAGTAAATCTCTAAAATGAGAAGCCAAGCCATTTATAAAATGATGACCTTCAAATCCTTTTGATAAAATGTTGTTAAAATGGATTAAAACTTCTGGAATTTTATTTTCTAATAGTAAATCTGAAGTTATAAAATATTCGTCGTAATCTAATACATTTAAGTTCTCTGTAACCGCTTTTCTTGTTAATTCTGAACCTGAAAAACTTACAACTCTATCAAAAATAGATAAGGCATCTCGCATTGCTCCATCTGCTTTTTGGGCTATTATATGAAGCGCATCATCATCGGCATTAATTTTTTCTTGAGCAGCAATTTTAACTAAATATTCTTTAGCATCTAAAACTCCAATTCGTTTAAAATCAAATATTTGGCAACGAGAAAGAATGGTTGGAATAATTTTATGTTTCTCTGTTGTTGCTAAAATAAAAATAGCGTGTGCTGGTGGTTCCTCTAATGTTTTTAGGAATGCGTTAAAAGCAGCTTGAGATAACATGTGAACCTCATCAATTATATAAACTTTATATTTTCCTGTTTGTGGAGGTATACGCACCTGATCTGTTAAACTTCTAATATCATCAACAGAATTATTTGATGCTGCATCTAATTCAAAAATATTAAAAGCAAAATCATCTTCACTAGTTTCTCCAGCATTTTCATTTATTCTTTTTGCTAAAATTCTGGCACAGGTTGTTTTTCCAACTCCACGTGGCCCTGTAAATAAGAGTGCTTGTGCTAAATGGTTGTTTTTTATAGCATTTTCTAGCGTATTTGTAATCGCTTTTTGCCCAATAACATCCTCAAAAGTTTGAGGTCTATATTTTCGAGCAGATACTATAAATTGTTCCATTTACTATATTTTAGGTATTTTACAAAAATAGATAAACTAAAAGATTTTAAAGAATATTTTTAGTCAAAAAGTTAAAAAATCCAAAGAATAAAATCTAAAGACAGGAGACATAAAAATTGCCAACTGTAACTGTGAGTTGGCGACTAAAATCTACCTTGGGTTTTCAGCATATATTTTATTGTACAAATTCAAGTAATTTTTTATAATTTCTTCTCTTTTTGGTTTCATTGTTGGTGTTAACAAACCATTATCTATTCCCCAAACGTCAGGTGTAAGTTCAAATCTTTTTATGGTTTCCCATTTTGCAAAATTTTCATTCCCTTTATCAATTTCTAATTGAATTCTATTAATAATATGTGGGTTTTCAATTAAATCTTGATTGTTTCCAGGAATTGGTTCGTGATGAATTTTAGCCCAATCTCTTAAAAATTCAAAATTTGGTTGAATTAAGGCAGCTGGCATTTTTTGACCTTCACCAATAACTAATATTTGCTCAATAAAACGAGATTGTTTCATTTCGTTTTCTAAAAGGGCAGGAGCAACGTATTTTCCTCCTGAAGTTTTAAAGATTTCTTTTTTTCTACCTGTTATTTTTAAAAATCCATCCGCATCTATTTCTCCTTTATCTCCAGTATGAAAATAATCACCACTCATAACACTTGCGGTTCTTTCTGGATCTTTATAATAACCTTGCATAATATTTGGACCTTTTACCAAAATTTCTCCATCATCAGCAATTTTAATTTCAACATTATTTATTACTGTTCCAACAGTACCAATGCGCATTAAATTGTCTTTATACATGTTAACCGATACAACTGGGGATGTTTCTGTAAGTCCATAACCTTCCATAACATGCATACGAGCCGCGGTAAATACTCGTGCTAAACGAGGTTGTAATGCCGCACTTCCAGATACCATAGTTGTTAAATTACCACCCAATGCTTCTCGCCATTTGCTGAAAATTAATTTATTTGCTATGGCTAATTTTTGATCATAAAACCATCCATTTTTATGATAAGGTTGGTATTTTAGTCCTACATCTACAGCCCAAAAGAATAGCATTTTTTTAATTCCTGTTAATTCTGAACCTTTTTTAATAATACCATCATAAACTTTTTCAAGCAGTCTTGGAACCACAGACATAAAATGTGGTTTTACCTCTTTTATATTTTCGCCTATTTTTTCTATACTTTCTGCAAAATATACCGATGTACCAGAATAAAGGTATAGGTAATGCAACATACGTTCAAAAACATGACAAACAGGTAAAAAACTAAGTGCATTTATCTCACCAGCAGGCAATGGTAATCTAGGGTAACTATCTAAAACATTAGTAACTATGTTGTTATGTGATAACATAACACCTTTTGGTTTTCCTGTTGTTCCAGAAGTGTAAATAATAGTTGCTGTTTCTAAATGGTTGATCTTATCTTTTATAGTATCAACATCTTTTTGTAAGCTTTCATCATTTCCTAGTTCTAAAATCTCAGACCAATTCTTGCAGCCTTCAAATGTATCAAAACTATAAATGTTATTAAGTGTTGGTACGTTGTTTTTAACAGCATCTACCTTGTCAAAAAGATCCTTATCTGATAAAAAGCAATGCGTAACTTCTGCATGATTAAAAATATATTCAAAATCACTTTCAGAAATAGTTGGATAAATAGGGATACTAATAACACCAATTTGAGACATACCCAAGTCCATTATATTCCACTCGGTTCTGTTACTTGATGAAATTATTGCTATTTTATCGCCAGGCTTTACACCTAATTTTAATAAACCTCTACTTACAGTATTTACTTGGTTTACATATTTTTTTGAAGAAATTGAGACCCATTCTCCGTTATATTTTGTAGTGAATGCTTTTTCTAGATTAAATTTTTCTAGTTGATAGTAGGCAAAATCGAATAATCTTTTGATTTCTTTTGGCATATGTTGTAAATTATTATGGTATGCACAAAGTATAAAAATAAAAAGGAATTAACAAATACTAAAATTACATAGCGAATCTATTTTTTTTCATATATTTTTTGATATAAATGCTGGTATTTTTCTTTAACAACTTTACGTTTCATTTTCATTGTTGGAGTAAGAAGCCCATTTTCAATACTCCAAATATCTGGAGTTAATTCAAAGGCTTTAATTTTTTCCCAATTTCCAAAACTTTCGTTCGCTTTATTTATTTCTTTTTGAATTCGTTTGATTACCTTTTTATTTGAAATAATAGAATTGTTAGTACCATCACTTTTTATATTTTTTAATTTTGCCCATTCTATTAAAAATTCAAAATGAGGTTGTATTATTGAAGCTGGCATTTTTTCATTTTCTCCAATAACCATGGCTTGCTCAATAAAACGAGATTCTTTTAATTTCCCTTCTAAAACTGCTGGAGCAATATATTTACCGCCAGACGTTTTAAACATTTCTTTTTTTCTATCAGTAATTTTTAAAAAACCTTCATCATCTAATATACCAATATCACCGGTATGCATGTATTCATTTTGAATAGTCTGTTTCGTCAATTTTTCATTTTTGTAATAGCCTAACATAATATTTGAACCTTTTACCAAAATTTCACCATCTTCGGCAATTTTAATCTGAATACCATCTAATGCTTTACCAACGGTTCCTATTTTAAAACCATTATTTCTGAAATCGTTAATAGATATTCCTGGTGAAGTTTCTGTCATTCCATAACCTTCATAAATTGGAATTCCTGCAGCTGTAAATAATCTTATAAGTACTGGTTGCATTGGAGCACTTCCAGATACCAAAAATTTAATATTTCCACCTAAAGCTTCCCGCCATTTACTAAATACTAACTTTTTGACAATGCTTAATTGAAAATGATACCACCAACCATTTTTTTGATAGGGTTCGTATCTTTTTCCTAAATCTATAGACCAATAAAATAGCAATCTTTTTAAGCCTTTAAGCTGACTTCCTTTATCTGCAATTTTATCGTAAATTTTTTCTAATAATCTTGGTACTACGGGAATAAAATGAGGTTGAACTTCTTTTAAATTGTCTCCCAATTTATCGATGGATTCTGCAAAATAAATTTCAAAACCCATCATCTGATAATAATATAATGCAAAACGTTCAAAAATATGACAAATAGGTAAGTAGCTTAATACTTTGTGTTCATGTTGCTCAAAATCTAACGCTTTTGCACTTACTAAAGTGTTTTCAACAATATTTTTATGAGAAAGCATGACACCTTTTGGCGTACCCGTTGTACCGGAAGTATAAATAATAGTTGCTAAGTTAGAAGGTTCTACCTTTGATTTTAATAAGTCAACTTCAGTTTGATTTTTGGTATTTTCTCCTAGGTTTAATAAAGAATTCCAACTAGATATAGATGCAATGGTATCAAACGTATAAATGTCTTTTAGTTGGGTATTTTCTTTTATCACTGCAACTTTATCATACAATTCTTTATCAGATACAAAGCATAAAACAGCATCTGAGTGGTTAATAATATATTCGTAATCTTTGGATGCAATAGTAGGGTATAAGGGCACATTTATAGCTCCAATTTGTAAAATTGCAATGTCTAAAACGCTCCATTCAACTCTATTGTTTGAAGTAACTACTGCAATTTTATCATTTGGCTTTACTCCTAAATGCACTAACGCTCTGCTAATTTTATTAGCCTGCTCTAAATATTCTTCAACTGTAGTGGCAACCCATTTAGCATCGACTTTAGAGTTAAATATATTAAGTTCAGCATTTTTTTCTAATTGGTAATAGGCAAAATCAAAAAGACGTGTTATTTTAATTGACATAATAATAAATTAAGTTGATGCAAAATAAAAATAAAAATCGATTTCATCTATTTACACCTTCAATAATCTTAAATTTTATTAAATTATGACCTATCTATTTCTATTGTTTTTATTCATTTCTAACATCTAAAATACGGCCATTCTTTAGCTTTCCTTCAGTTTCAAGTTGATAAATTTTTTGAGCAACTTGTTCTGGAGATGATAAATCTCCATGTTTATAAAAGTCGATAAAACGCTGTACAGATTTAAAATTTTCTTTGGGTGTATTTCTTGCTTTTTCCTGCATGTCTGTATCAACAATTCCAGGATAAATTGAAACAATTTTTACACCTTTCTTAATTCCCTTTTGTTCTTTAGAAAGCACTTTAGTCATCATATCAACACCTGCTTTTGAAGCACAATACAACGACCAACTTTCGTAAGGGTTTACTGCTGCACCTGAAGAAATATTTAAAATCTTCTTTTTGCACTCCCAACCTTTTGATAATTTTATAAACAGCGAGCTTAAAATTAAAGGCGCGATTAAATTTACTCTTATAGTATAATCAATATCTTTTGGAGCAATGTTTTCGAGTGTATTTACCGTACCTAAATCGCCCGCATTATTTATTAAAGTTAATGCTTTAGTGGTGTTTTTGTCTAGATGAGAAAAAATTTCAGTGATTACACTTTCAATTGTCTCGGTGTCACTTAAATCACATTGGTATTGTTCTACCGCATAAAATTTTTCAACAATACTTCTTGCAATTGAAATTATACGATAGCCATTTTTGTGATATTCTTTTGCCAATCCCAGGCCTAAACCTTTACTTCCTCCTGTAATAATAAGTATTTTTTCCATTTATCGTTTTATGTTTTTTTCATACAATGCAATCCATTCTTTTAGTGTAATTTTTCGCATTAATGTTGCTATTAATTCAAAAGGGATCTCTTCAGCTTTTTTAAACCGAATACAACTTTTACCCATATCTAATTTTCTTTTAGAATGTTTAGGGTATTCATTAATAAACCAATTATGTATTTCTAGATTTGCATAAATTCCCGAATGATACAAAGCTATAAAGTTTTTTTGAGAAGCAATATTAACAAAAGGTAATGGTAAATTTGTATCACAATGGTAACCGTTTGGGTATATACTTTTAGGAACCACATAACCAATCATTCCATAACTCATTTGCTCTTCAAATCCGTTTGGTATATTTTCTAAAATAGTTTTTCTTAGTTTTTTAAAATACGGAATCCTTTCTTCGGGTATTTTTGAAATGTACTCCTCCGGATTTTTTGCTTCAATATGCATAGTTGTAGTTTTAACTATACTAATATAACTATTTTTTTATTTAACTATAAAATTGCTTTGCTTCATTCCAAAAAACATCCATTTCTTCTAAAGACATATCGTGAAGCGATTTATTAATTTTTTTAGCTGCGGTTTCTAAGTATTGAAACCGATTAATAAATTTTTTATTGGTACGTTCTAAGGCATTTTCAGGATTCACGTTAATAAATCGTGCATAATTAATCATAGAAAATAATACATCGCCAAATTCACCTTCAATATTATCTGTATTTCCTTTTTTAATTTCAGCATTTAATTCATTCAACTCCTCTTGCACTTTTTCCCAAACTTGTTCGGGTTTTTCCCAATCAAATCCAACTCCTGCAACTTTGTCTTGTATTCGGTTGGCTTTTACCAAGGCTGGTAAAGATTTGGGAACGCCTTCTAAAACAGATTTTTTACCTTCTTTCAGCTTTAGTTGTTCCCAGTTTTGTTTTACCTCTTCGGCATCTTTTACAGTAATATCAC
>CBDUKG010000079.1:0-11787 GCA_965367745.1 uncultured Flavobacteriaceae bacterium
TTAATTTTTTAAATGTTTGCATCCATCTTTCAGGAATTTCTTGGTTACTTGCACTCACATAATCTTGATATGTACAAGGTATTAACGCATGTCTTTTGAATTTATTATTATTACTTATTTGTATTTCCATCCACCATCTGCCACTCTTATTACTTTTATAAAAATTTAAGACTTGATCTTCAATTGGAACAATAAACTTTTTATACTGATCTTTCAATCCAAACGGATAGTCATTTGCTCTAAAATTAACTCCTTCAATAAAATACCAAATCATTTGAGAAATTAATTGAGCAGTCTGATTTTTAGTGTCTAATGTTGGATTGTATTCAAAAATACCGAATGAAGAAACTTTATCACTAATCCCCGCATATCTGGCGATAGCACAAATATCTGTACCTGATAGTCCATTTGGACTTGTATTATTATTTGCCGGAGCATCTGCATTTTTAACAGAAGACAAATCTATACTAACAATATCTGCATCCCTTAAAATTGGTTCAACTATTTGAATTTTATTTAAAACCTCACCCAACCTAACCGTGTCAAAGTATAAACTTTTTAATAAATCAATTTCATCTTGTGAATTAAAATAAGTTTGGTATCCAATATTGCAAAAATTAAATAAATTATTCGGCGGATTCATAACAACCTTACTTAAATAAGATTGTGAATCTAAATCATCTTCAATAGAACCTAAATCAAATTTACTATCTACTGCTACAATATTAACAGTTTGCTCTAAAGTATCATAAGCTCTGTAATTTGCATAAGTAAGCTCTTGCCCACCTCCAATAATTATAGGTATAATTTTATTTTTAATTAAATAATTCCCAAGTGTAGTAATCGCAAAATAAGTGTCTTCAATTGTATTTCCCTGTTCAATATCACCTAAATCTGCAACATTTATTGGCCAATTACCTGGAAATAGTTTGTATAATTCTTTTCTTAGTTCGTTTAAGGTTGTTCCTGTTCCAATATTATCAACAGCACCACGCCCCTCTAAAACACCGATAATTGCAATTTTTGTAGTTGTTAAGTCTGGGAAATTATCTTTATTAGCATATATTTTAATACATTGACCAAATGCACTATTGGTTTGCATTTTCGCATATGCTACTAATGTATTATCTACAGGTTTAAGATAATCGAAATTCATTCTAAGGGGTTAAAGTAGTATAATTGTTGGCAAGATACTAAAAAATTTATTTTTTAGTTGTTTTTCTGTTAGTTGTTTTCTTTTTTGGAGCTTTCTTTTTTGGAGCTTTCTTTTCTATTATATCTTTTACCTCCTCTAATGTTAGCTTAGCGGCATCAACTGTTTTTGGTAATTCAATTTTAATTTTTCCTTTTAAAATATTTGATCTTCCCCAACGTGCTTTTTCAACTCTAATTCCTTCTTCCTCCCAATTATGAAGTACTTTTTCTATTTCTTTTCTTTTTTTGTCTTCTATTAATTCTTCAAGATTTGCCTGCGATAAATTATCAAAATCATATTTTTTATTAACATTAATAAAAATATTATTCCATTTAATAAAAGGGCCAAATCTACCAACACCTTTCTGTATTGGTAACTTTTCATAAGTACCAATTGGAGCATCTGCTTTTTGTTTTTCTTGAATTAATTCAATGGCTCTATTAATATCTACAGACATTGGATTTTCATCTCTTGGAATTGAGACAAACATAGTATCAAATTTAATATAAGGTCCAAAACGACCATTTGCAACAATCACATCGTTACCTTCATAGCCACCAATTGTTTTAGGAAGCTTAAATAAATCCATAGCCTCTTCATAGGTTATAGAAGTTAATGTTTGATCTGGTTGTAAACTTGCAAATTTTGGTTTTTCTTCGTCTGTAGCTTCTCCTATTTGGACCATTGCTCCAAACCTACCTAAACGCGCATATACATTTTTACCACTTTCTGG
The DNA here is from genome assembly GCA_965367745.1 of uncultured Flavobacteriaceae bacterium. Taxonomy (GTDB): domain Bacteria; phylum Bacteroidota; class Bacteroidia; order Flavobacteriales; family Flavobacteriaceae; genus Lutibacter. Next base: position 1,929 of record CBDUKG010000079.1, read on the forward strand.
ATCTATTCCTAATAAACGCTCTCCTTTTGCTCTATCGGCATTTGCGGCTACATCTTCAACTATTGGATGAAATTTATTGTAGAAATCTTTAATCATAGAAATCCAATCTTCTTTTCCTTCTGCAATATCATCAAATTCAGACTCTACTTTTGCTGTAAAACCAAAATCTAAAATATTTGAGAAATTTTCTACTAAAAAGTCGTTTACAATATTCCCAATATCGGTTGGAACTAGTTTTCCTTTATCTGAACCTACTTTTTCGGTTAAAACTTTAGAAACTACTTTCTCTTTGGTTAATTTTATTTGCGTATAATCTCTATCAACACCATCAATTGTACCCTTTTCCACATATTCTCTACGTTGAATAGTTGAAATGGTTGGTGCATAGGTAGAAGGACGTCCAATTCCTAATTCCTCTAATCTTTTTACCAAAGCAGCTTCGGTATATCTGTAAGGTGGTCTTGAATATCTTTCCGTTGCAACAATATTTTTATTTAGTAAAGTATCGCCTTTTGTTAAGTTAGGAAGCATTCCTTCTTGTTCTTCATCTTCATTATCTGTACCTTCTAAATACACTTTTAAGAACCCTTCAAACTTTATCATTTCACCGTTTGAAGTAAAAATAGTATCGTTATTAGAATTTGAAATTCTAACATTTGTACGCTCTAATTGTGCTTCACTCATTTGCGAAGCAATGGTCCGTTTCCAAATTAAATCGTACAATCTATCTTGATCGTAATCAACAGAAACTGACTGTTGACTCATAGTTGTAGGTCTTATTGCTTCGTGGGCTTCTTGTGCGCCTTTAGATTTATTGCTAAAATTTCTTGGTTTACTATAAGCCTCACCATACGATGAAATTATTTCTTCTTTAGCATCATTTTTAGCATCATCAGATAGATTTACACTATCGGTTCTCATATATGTTATTAAACCAGCTTCATACAATCGCTGCGCAATCATCATAGTTTTTGCAACAGGGAAATATAATTTCCTGGAAGCTTCTTGCTGTAATGTAGAAGTTGTAAATGGCGCTGCTGGAGATTTTTTTGCAGGTTTTTTCTGTAAATCTTCAACTTTAAAATTTGCACCAATACAATCATTTAAGAATGCTTCTGCAGCTTCTTTGGTATCAAAATTCTTTGGTAAATTAGCTTTGAATTTTTTACCTTCAGAATTTGTGAATTCTGCTACAACTTTATAGGTAGCAACTGCAGTATAACCTGTTATTTCACGTTCTCTTTCTACAATTAACCTAACAGCAACTGATTGTACTCTACCGGCAGATAAGCCTCCTTTTATTTTTCTCCATAAAACTGGTGATAACTCGTATCCTACCAATCTATCTAAAACTCTTCGTGCTTGTTGCGCATTTACTAAATTGTAATCTATACTTCTCGGATTTTCAACAGCTTTTAAAATTGCTTTTTCTGTAATCTCATGAAAAACAATACGTTTTGTAGACTCATCCTTCAATTTCAATTGCTCATATAAATGCCAAGCAATTGCTTCTCCCTCGCGATCCTCATCCGAAGCTAACCAAACAGTTTCTGCTTTTTTAGCTAAACTTTTTAATTTTTTTACAATAGCTTTCTTGTCTGTAGAAACTACATAATTTGGCATAAAATCTCCATCAACATTTATTCCTATTTCTTTCGAGGGTAAATCTGCAATATGTCCAAAACTAGATTCAACTTGAAAATCTTTTCCTAAAAATTTTTCGATTGTTTTTGCTTTTGCAGGTGACTCTACTATTACCAAATTTTTTGCCATAAATCTTTTCTTTTTTCATAAAAAACACCTTGTATCTATTTAGGTGCTTTTGGTTTGCAAATGTATATAAGATTTTTAATACTTATCAAAAACTATTTGCTAAAAATAAAAAAAACAGGCTGCAAAGCCTGTTTTTACTGAGAAAACTATTTTTAATTTAGATGATATTCACTCAATAAACTAAGCCCATTATCCGAATAATTATATTGAAACAATGTATTATCGCCGATTAATAGCAACTTGTTTTGCATTGGAATTACATCAAAAGCGGTTATGTTTTTAAATGTGTTAAGTAATTCTAAATCTTCAATTTTTGTTTTATTATATACTTTTAAACCCGAAGATCCATCACATATAAAAAGGAGGTTGTCTTTAATTCCTAAACCATATGGATTGTCCATTGGATACGATTTCACAAGTTCTAAATTGTACACATCTGAAATATCAACTATTTCTAAGCTGCTTTCAAAAGCGCCACAAAAATTACCTGCTCTTAAGGTTATGTAGGCGTAATTATCATCTACAACAACTGGATCACAAGCTGTTCCGTGTTGAAATTCTGAAATAAATAATGGTGTTGCTGGTTTTTCAATATTATAAATATACATACCACTCATACTACCTAAAAAAAGTAAATCGTCTTTATTAAAGATAGTTTCAATATCAAATCCCGCATGCACTTCTTGCAACTCTCTAGGTGTTGCTAAATTAGTAATATCAAAAATATTAATATTATGACTGTCAACTGCGTATAAATAATCATTTACAATTTTAAAACGTGCTAATGAACCACCTTGTCCAGTAGATTCTGCAGAAGCGAGAGTCACAAAATCATTAAAAACAACACCTCCAGTATTATAATTTCTTTCGTCGTCTATTCTTCGTTGTTCTTCAGTAATATTCCAACCAACAATTATTTCACCTGCCTGATTTCCATTTTCTCCATAATCAACAACCAGGTTCTCTATAAATGGCATTGGAATATAACCAGGAAATACATCTTTTAAACGTGCAACTTCATGAATGTTATTAATATCTGAAATATCAAAAACCAACAGATCCATTAAACTATCTGCATATAAATAATTGCCTTTAATCTCCATATCTTTTGTTGCCTTTATTTTTATAAAAGCAATTTTAACTGGAAATGCAGGATTTGAATTATCTATAATATGAATTCCCTTATCAATATCATTGACTAACACTAAATTGTTGTATGCATAAATTTTTCCAGATTCAATAATTGGAGCTGGTGCAACAATATCAACAGATGCTCGAAATGCTTCAAGAGACATAAATTCTGCTTTTGCAACATTTACGGTTTCAAATTCATCGTTATCGTTACAAGAAATCATAAAAATAAATGTAACAGCAATTAAAAAAAGAATTTTAACTTTCATATTAAGTTTGTATTTATGTTTTTTATTATAATACTTTTCAAAGTGTATATTATTAATACGTTAAAATTTATAAAAACGCTACATTAAATGTTAATATTTAATTTTTAACCAATTAACAAAAATAAAAAATACTTTAAACAATACAGAGATAAAACCTTTATAACGGTTTGTTAAAGTTCTGCCAATATGTCATATTTTTAGAAAATTGGTTATATCTTTGCAATCCAATAAAAACATATGGGTAGCGAAAAAGTTATAGAAGAAAAAAAGCAAGGTCAAGCGCTTTTAACAGATCATAAAGAAGGAAATCATAAAAAACTTTTTATAGAGAGTTATGGTTGCCAAATGAATTTAAATGATACTGAGATTGTTGCATCAATACTTTCCAAAGAAGGATACAATACCACTCATTTGCTAGAAGAAGCTGATTTGGTTTTGGTAAATACTTGTTCAATAAGAGAAAAAGCGGAACAAACTGTTCGTAAACGTTTAGAAAAATACAACGCTGTTAAAAAAATAAATCCGACTATGAAAGTTGGTGTTTTAGGCTGTATGGCAGAACGTTTAAAAGCAAAATTTTTAGAAGAAGAAAAAATTGTTGATTTGGTTGTTGGGCCAGATGCTTATAAAGATTTACCTAATTTATTAGCAGAAGTAAGTGCTGGTAGAGATGCTGTTAATGTTATTTTATCTAAAGAAGAAACATATGGAGATATTTCACCAGTTAGATTAAATAGTAATGGAGTTTCTGCTTTTGTATCGATTACAAGAGGGTGCGATAATATGTGTACTTTTTGTGTTGTACCTTTTACACGTGGACGAGAACGTAGCCGAGATCCAAAAAGTATTTTAGAAGAAGTTAGAGATTTAGTCACAAATAATTATAAAGAAATTACCTTATTAGGTCAAAATGTTGATAGTTACCTTTGGTATGGAGGTGGTTTAAAAAAGGATTTTAAAAATGCTTCTGAAATTGCTAAAGCAACTGCAGTAGATTTTTCACAATTATTAGATTTGGCTGCAACAGAATTTCCTAAAACACGTTTTCGTTTTTCTACTTCCAACCCTCAGGATATGAGCTTAGATGTTATTCACACTATGGCGAAACACGAAAACATTTGTAAATACATTCATTTACCCGTGCAATCTGGAAGCACTACTGTTTTAGAAAGAATGAACAGACAACATACACGTGAAGAGTATATGGAACTGATTGATAATATTAGAAAAATATTACCTGAATGTTCTTTGTCTCAAGATATGATTACCGGTTTTTGTGGCGAAACAGAAGAAGAACATCAAGATACATTAAGCTTAATGGAATATGTAAAATACGACTTTGGTTTTATGTTTGCATATTCTGAAAGACCTGGAACTCCTGCCGAAAAAAGAATGGAAGACGATGTTGAACTTGCTATTAAAAAAAGAAGGTTAAATGAAATTATTCAGCTTCAAAGAGGACACGGAAATTACCGTATGGAACAATTTATTGGTAAAACCGTAGAAGTTTTAATTGAAGGTACTTCAAAAAAATCTGATGCACATTGGAAAGGAAGAAATTCTCAAAATGCCATGGTTATTTTTCCAAAAGGAACTGAGCAAATTGGCGATTTTGTGCATATTTTAGTTGAAGATTGTACATCGGCAACACTATTAGGAAAAAGAGCATAGTTATGGAATCATTACAAGTAATAAAACAGCGTTTTGGTATTATTGGAAACGATCTACATTTAAACCGAGCCCTTGAAAAATCAGTTAGGGTTGCCCCAACCGATATTTCTGTATTGGTAACTGGTGAAAGTGGTGTTGGTAAAGAAAATATTCCAAAAATAATTCATGCTTTATCACATAGAAAACATGCAAAATATATTGCTGTAAACTGTGGTGCTATTCCAGAAGGAACTATTGATAGTGAGCTTTTTGGACATGAAAAAGGTGCTTTTACCGGTGCAACTGCAGCACGTAAAGGTTATTTTGAAGTTGCCGATGGTGGAACTATTTTTTTAGATGAAGTTGGAGAATTACCATTAACCACACAAGTTAGATTATTACGTGTATTAGAAAATGGAGAATTTATAAAAGTTGGTTCTTCACAAGTTCAAAAAACAAATGTGCGCATTGTTGCTGCCACAAATTTAAAAATGCACGAAGCAATTGGTAAAGGTAAATTTAGAGAAGACCTTTATTATAGATTAAGTACTATTGAAATAAATTTACCTCCTTTGCGCGATCGTATGGGCGATATTCATTTATTATTTAGAAAATTCGCCTCAGATTTTGCTCAAAAATATAAAATGCCAACCGTTAGATTAACCGATGAAGCTGTAAAGCTTTTAAATAACTATGGCTTTCCTGGAAATATTAGACAATTAAAAAATATTGCAGAACAAATATCTGTTGTAGAAGAAAATAGGCTTATTACTGCTCATAAAATTTTAGAATATTTACCTAGTAAAGGAACTAACTTACCCTCTGTAATTAGCGGAGAAAAATCTAAAAGTGATTTCGCTTCTGAACGAGAAATTATGTACAAAATCTTGTTTGATATGCGAAATGATATCAACGATTTAAAAAAATTAACCCTCGATTTGTTAAAAGGAAACGATACGGGTAAAGTTCAAGAGGAAAACAAACAACTTATTCAAAAAATATATAAAGACAAATCTATTAAAGAGCGCGAGGAAAATCATGTTGAAGTTGTTAGAATTAATGAAAATTACAATAATTTAGATGATGATTATGAATTTGCTGAAACTATTGATGCAGACGAAAGCCTATCCATTCAAGACAAAGAAATTGAACTGATAAAAAAATCTCTTGAACGCAATAATGGTAAACGGAAATTAGCAGCTAAAGAATTAGGTATTTCAGAAAGAACTTTATATCGTAAAATAAAACAATATGATTTATAGTTTTATTAATTAACTTTGAAATCTAAATTTTTCAACATCAACATTAAAAATAAATGAAAAAAATTGGCATCTTATTCTCATTACTCGCTCTAATCACAATACAAAGTTGTGGAATATATTCATTTACTGGAACAAATATAAATCCGGATGTCAAATCAGTTCAAATAGATTATTTTCCGAATGAAGCCATCTTAGTAGAGCCTTCTTTAAGTCAGGTGTTTACAACACAATTAAGAGATTTATTTGATACTCAAACAAATTTAACCTCAGTTAGTTCTGGAGGAGATTTGCAATTTGAAGGTGAAATTACAGGTTATAAAATAAATCCTATGACAGCAACTGCGCAGCAAACAGCAGCACAAAATAGGCTAACTATAACCGTAAATGTTCGTTTTTTTAATAATAAAAATGAAGATGATAATTTTGAAAAAAACTTCTCTCATTATTATGATTATGACGCAAATGCACAATTAATAGGTAGTGCTCTAGACGATGCTTTTGATGAAATTATTGAACGTATTGCGCAGGATATTTTTAATGCTTCAGTAGCAAAATGGTAATATTATGAATACTACTGATTTTACAGCTTTAATGCAAAACACCGCTTCAATTGATATTACAAAAACCGAGCAATTAGAGACTGTTATTAATGAATATCCGTATTTTCAATTAGCAAGAGCCATTCAATTAAAAGGGTTAAATAATACCAATAGTTTTAAATACAACCAGGCCTTAAAAAAAACAGCTGCTTATACTGTTGACAGATCAGTTCTATTTAATTTTATTACTTCACAAAATTTTGAGATAACTCCAACCACAGAAATTCCTATTTTAGAAGAAATTGATGTTATTGAACCAGAAACAATAAAAATACTTCATAAAAAAATAACAACGGCTTTTAAACCAAAAAGTGAACAAGTAACTAAAGAAACAATTGAAATTCCTAAAGTTGAAACCATAAAAAACACCAATTTAGAAGTTCTAGAAATTGGAAAACCGCTTAAATTTAAAAGTTCAGAACCGCATTCTTTTAACGAATGGATGCAATTAGTTTCTCAAAAACCAATTATTAGAAAGGAAATCACTAAAAAAGATACCTTAAAAAGTGATAAAATTAGTTTAATAAATAAGTTTATAGAGAGCAAACCAAAAATAAAACCCGTTAGTAAAAGTATTGTAAATCAAGACCTTTCACCTGAAAGTTCCTCAGAGAATGAAAGTTTAATGACCGAGACTTTAGCGAAAGTATATCTTGAACAACAAAAATTTGAAAATGCAATAAAAGCGTATCGCATTTTAAGTTTGAAATATCCAGAAAAAAGTGGTTTCTTTGCAGACCAAATTAAAGCAATTAAAATTTTTCAAAAAAATAAGTCATGACAACGTATACATTATTTCTAGTTCTGATTATGATAGTAGCATTTTTGCTAATATTAATTATTATGGTTCAAAACCCTAAAGGAGGAGGATTGGCTTCTTCATTTGGTGGTGGTGGTACACAATCTTTAGGAGGTGTACAAAACACAACAAGTTTTTTAGACAAAAGTACTTGGACACTTTCAATTGTGCTTTTAGCACTTATATTATTATCTAATTTTGCTGCTCCAAAAGTAAATGCAGTTGATACAAGTTCAGAAATTGAAAACACAATTGAAAATCGTGAAATACAAGAGACTCCTGCATTACCAGTTGAATCTACGACTTCACAAGATACAGTTCAATAATATTTTAAAAAATATTTTAAAAATGCCAATGTGTGTGACACGTTGGCATTTTTTTGTACCTATATTTTTCTTTAAAAGTACATTTGTCAGTTTATGAATATTGGCACACTTTTAGACTATTTAATTCACAGAATTAATAATTTTTAAACTAATTATAAAATGAATAAAATTAAAATTAAACCATTAGCAGATAGAGTTTTATTACAACCTGTTGAAGCCGAAACAACCACAGCTTCTGGACTTATTATTCCAGATTCAGCAAAAGAAAAACAACAAAAAGGAACAGTTTTAGCTGTTGGAAACGGTACAAAAGATGAACCAATGACGGTAAAAGTTGGTGATACTGTTTTGTATGGTAAATATGCTGGTACTGAACTTATTTTAGAAGGTACTGAATATTTAATTATGAGAGAGAGTGATATTTTAGCAATTGTCTAATATCGTTTTTGGCATTTAGCCTTATATAATTATTAAAAAAATAACTCGCAAGAAGCTTACAAGTGGCTTTTTTGCAAAAAAACATAAAACATGGCAAAAAATATAATTTTTGATATTGAAGCACGTGACGGATTAAAGCGTGGTGTTGATGCTTTAGCAAATGCTGTTAAAGTAACTTTAGGACCAAAAGGTAGAAATGTAGTAATTGGAAAGTCCTTTGGAGGCCCTATAATTACAAAAGATGGTGTAACTGTTGCAAAAGAAATTGAATTAGAAGACCCTCTTGAAAATATGGGTGCTCAAATGGTAAAAGAAGTAGCTTCAAAAACCAACGATTTAGCTGGTGATGGAACTACAACTGCAACTGTATTAGCACAATCTATTGTAAAAGAAGGATTAAAAAATGTTGCTGCTGGTGCAAATCCTTTAGATTTAAAACGTGGAATTGACAAAGCAGTTGAAGCTATTGTTAAAAACCTACAAGAACAATCTCAAGAAGTTGGCAACAAATCAGATAAAATAAAACAAGTTGCCTCGATTTCAGCAAATAACGATGAAACTATTGGCGATTTAATTGCACAAGCTTTTGAAAAAGTTGGAAAAGAAGGTGTAATCACTGTTGAAGAAGCAAAAGGCACAACAACATATGTAGATATTGTTGAAGGAATGCAATTTGACAGAGGTTATTTATCTCCATATTTTGTAACTAATGCCGATAAAATGTTAACCGATTTAGAAAATCCTTACATTTTATTATTCGAAAAGAAAATAACAAATCTTAAAGATTTATTACCAATATTAGAACCAGTTGCACAAAGTGGAAAACCTTTATTAATTATTGCAGAAGATGTTGAAGGTGAAGCTTTAGCTACTTTAGTAATGAATAAATTACGTGGAGCTCTTAAAATAGCTGCTGTAAAAGCTCCTGGGTTTGGAGACAGAAGAAAAGCAATGTTAGAAGATGTTGCCATTTTAACTGGTGGTACCGTAATTTCTGAAGAAAGAGGACTAACACTAGAAAAGGCAACCTTAGAAATGCTAGGATCTGCTGAAAGAGTTACTATTGATAAAGACAATACAACAATTGTAAACGGTGCTGGAGATGCTGATCTAATTAAAGCAAGAGTTGCCCAAATTAAAGCTCAAATTGAAACTACAACATCAGATTACGATAAAGAAAAACTTCAAGAACGTTTAGCTAAATTAGCTGGAGGTGTTGCTGTTTTATATGTTGGTGCTGCAAGTGAAATTGAAATGAAAGAGAAAAAAGACAGAGTTGACGATGCGTTACACGCAACACGTGCTGCTGTTGAAGAAGGAATTGTTGCTGGTGGTGGTGTTGCTTTGGTTAGAACTATTGAAGTCTTAAAATCTATTACTACAGATAGTTTAGACGAAGTAACTGGAATTAAAATTTTAGCTAGAGCCATTGAAGAGCCATTACGACAAATTGTTGAAAATGCAGGTGGTGAAGGTTCTGTTGTTGTTGCAAAAGTGATAGAAGGAAAAGGAGATTTTGGTTACAACGCTAAAACTGATGAATACACTAAAATGTTTAAAGCTGGAATTATAGATCCTACAAAAGTAACACGTATTGCACTTGAAAATGCTG
>CBDUKG010000080.1:0-10783 GCA_965367745.1 uncultured Flavobacteriaceae bacterium
TAAATTGAGCATCTTCCATTCTGTTTCCTTTTTCTTCATCGTAAATAGCATAGTTAAAACCAGAGCGTAAGCTATAACCTGAATGTTCTCCATTTTTATTTACAGCTATAAATCCTACTTGTAAATATTCCATGTCTTTGTGGTTTTTATGCTTATTGTAAATACGCTCCACAATTTCTTTACAGGCCTCAAAAGGCGATTTCCCTTGTCTCATTAGCTCAACAACCATAGCACTACCGGCTGTTCTAATAACTGCTTCACCCAAACCTGTTGCTGCAGCCCCACCAACTTCATTATCTAAAAATAATCCTGCGCCAATAATTGGAGAATCTCCAACACGACCGTGCATTTTCCAAGCTGCTCCACTTGTTGTACAAGCCCCAGAAATATTACCAGCCTCATCAATAACTAGCATTGAAATAGTATCATGATTTTCAATATTTATTATAGGTTTGTATTTAGATTCTTCCAACCATTTTTTCCAATCTTTTTCTGCTTCTGCAGTTAACAAATTTTCTTCAGTAAAACCTTCTGAAAGCGCAAATTGAAGAGCGCCTTTACCTGATAACATTACGTGCGGTGTATTTTGAAGCACCTTTTTTGCAACTGAAATTGGATGTTTAATGCCTTGTAAAAATGAAACCGAGCCGCAATCGCTGTTATGATCCATGATACAAGCATCCAACGTTACTTTACCTTCTCTGTCTGGAAAGCCTCCATATCCGACACTTCTAATAGTTGGATCGGCTTCTGGAATTTTCATTCCTATTTCAATAGCATCTAAAACTGGTTTTCCATTTTTTAATGCCTTCCAGGTTGCTGCATTAGCAGGTAAACCATGATTCCAGGTTGAAATAATTAATGGTTTTTTCTGATTTTTTGGTACTACTTTTTCAGCAGTAGTTTCTTCTTTTTCAATAAGTTTTTTACAACTTAAAACAGCACTTATTCCTATGGTTCCTAAAGCGGCCTTTTTTATAAAATCTCTTCTTTCCGACATAAACTTGGTTTTATTTATACATTTTTGAACTTAATGCCATAGCATTTTTTACATTTTTATTTGGAAGCTTCCCCATAGTAAAAATCAATGTTCCACCATCCATAATTTCTGAATGCTCGATGTAATTTCGTTCTATTATTTTACCGTTTAATTCAATAGTTTGAATGTACATATTATCTGAACTATTATTTATTGCTTCCACAGTAAATATTTTTCCGTTTTCTAAATTTAAGGTTGCCGCATCTATTATTGGCGAACCAAAAGCATAAACACCTTGTGCAGGATTCACAGGATAAAAACCTAAGGCACTAAATACGTACCAAGACGACATTTGTCCGCAATCTTCATTTCCACAATGTCCGTTTGGTTCATCTTTATATTGTGTTTCTAAAATTTCACGTACCAATTCTTGCGTTTTCCAAGGTTTTTCAATGTAATTATATAAATATGACACATGATGACTCGGTTCGTTTCCATGTGCATATTGGCCAATCATTCCTGTACTAAAGATCGGTAATTTATCTTCAGGAAGTGGGTTTAGGGAAAACATAGTATCTAACTTTTTTTCAAACAATTCTTTTCCTCCAATAAATTCAGCTAACCCTTCTATATTGTGTTGTACAGACCAAAAGTATTGCCACGCGTTACTTTCACAAAAGTAAGGCGAGTATTCTTTTGGGATAAATGCTGCTACAAATTCACCATTCTTTAATTTTGGCCGCATAAATGTTGATTGTGAATCATACATATTTCGCCAATTATCTGAACGCTTTAAAAACTCATTATAAACTTCAGTTTTACCCAAAACTTTTGCAAATTGTGCAATACACCAATCGTCGTAGGCATATTCCAATGTTTTAGAAACCGACCAATTTTCGTGATGTTCATCAACAGGAACATAACCTAACTTCATATATTCATCAATTTGCCTAGAGTTATCTGTGGCACTTGCAATACAGGCTTTATAAGCTAACTCAACATCAAAATTTTTAATTCCTTTAAAATAAGCATCCACAATAACTGGAACTGCGTGGTAACCAATCATCATATTTGTTTCATTTCCTTGCATAGACCAAACTGGTAACAAACCAGTTTCTTTGTAATGTGCCAACAAAGAATTTAACATATCCGAAGTTCTTTCTGGATGTAAAATCGTATACAATGGATGCGCTGCTCTGTAGGTATCCCAGAGTGAAAAAGTATCATATCTATCAAAACCATCAGTTTTTCCAATGCTATCATTGGCTCCTTTATAATTTCCGTTATGATCGCTTAATAAAGTCGGCGCCAACATAGATTGGTATAACATCGTATAAAAAATATGCTTTTGGGTTTCATTAGAGGTTGAAATTTCAATTTTACTGAGTTCGCTTTCCCATTTGACTTCTGCTTGCTCTTTTATTGCTTCAAAATTAAAATCGGGCGCTTCAATTTCTAAAGATTTACGAGCTCCTTCAATATTTCCGGTGGAAACACCTGTCTTTAAAATAATTTGTTCGCCTTCAATTGTTGCATACTCTAAAATTATTTTCGTGTTTTTTGCAGTTGCTGGTGAAGTTGTAATTGTATCATTTTTAAATAATTGATACGAATTAAATGGCTTAGATACTTTAATAACAAAATAAACGCGTTGGTCTTTTGCCCAACCTGTAGATTTTCTGTACCCCTCAATTGTAGTATTATCAACAACATTAAAATATGTTTCCATAGGGCTGTCCCAATTTAATGCATACCCTAAATCTATATGAATCTGAGTTTTATCATCTTCTGGAAAGGTATATTTATGAATTCCCGTTCTTTCGGTAGCTGTTAATTCTGCTTTAATTCCATAATCTAACAAATCAACAGAATAATAGCCTGGAGAAGCTGTTTCCTTTTCGTGAGAAAAACTTGAAAAAGGCTTGAAATTATTTTCTTTAATTCTTTTTGAAAAATTACTATTGGTTGGCATTATTAAAATATCGTACAAATCTCCTGCTCCTGTTCCTGTTAAATGCATGTGAGAAAACCCTGAAATAATGGAATCTTGATAATAATAACCCGAAATTCTATCCCAGCCAGAAATCCCGATATCAGGACTTAATTGCACCATTCCAAAAGGTACAGTAGCTCCTGGATACGTATTTCCAGGGCCATCGGTTCCAATAAATGGGTTTACATAGTTGGTTAATTTTCTGGGTTTAGTTTCTGTTTTTTTACAACTATAAAATAATCCTAAAAAAATGATACATATAAGTCCAAGCTGCTTCATAAATTACTATTTCAAGCTTTCTTTTGTTTCTTTAATTGCTTTTAAATATTCAGGTTTAATCCCTGGACCGTCAAAAAATGTGATTCCTTTCGCTCCGTTTTCTTTCGCTAATATTATTGCTTTCTTAAAATCTTCAACAGATTTAAAATCTGGCATATAAATTCCAGTATTTATACCTATTCCTTTGTCTTTTACATCTTGAACACCTTGTTTTGTAGCAAAACCAATCCAATCTACTTCTTCGTTATAAAACCCGTGGTAAATCATTGGATATACTTCATTGATTGTCCATTTATCCCAACGTTGACGCACCATATGATCTGCCATTTCTGGATAAGGGAAAACAGCTGCCGTTAAGTTTTTATTGTATTTGTGAACAATTTCATAAGCATCATTTACCACATTTCTAACAGCATTTAAACGGAATTGTTTCCATTCCATATCAATATCAGTGTTTTTTATATTTCTCGGATTTTTATGATGGATTTTTTCGAATTCACTTACACAAACATCACAATAACAGAAATCGTATTCTGGTAATTCTTCATCTTGAACTAAATCGTATTTTGGTAACAAACCAATTGGTAAGAAAATATCTGAAAAACGAATATAATCTAAATGTACACTTTCAATACCATCTACTTTTGCCAAACCTTCAACCAAGCCTAAAACGTGGTTACGAGACTCTTCTCTTGTTGGACATAACCATTGGTAATAACCCACATACGGACGCGTATCAAAACACGATTTCCCTTCTCTGCTTACCGCATACCATTCTGGGTGTTTTAAAGCAATAGTGTCCCCAGGACGGTTCATTGCCATAATCCAAGCGTGTACTTTTAATCCGTTTTCGATTGCAATTGGAGTGATCCTTTTTAACAATTCTGGATCGGTTCCTGTATTAATTAAAACCTCATCAATTCCCGCTGATTTATACTTTTCAAATTCTTGTGCAAAATCTTCATTAGCTCTTTCATTATTTGCTGTAATCCATACGCCAAATTCAAAGGAGTTTTCAGTTTTAAGGTTTTCCGAAATTAATGCGTCCATTTTTTTTTCTTTAGTTGTCTCACAAGAAAATAAACTTATTACCAATGCAAAAAATAATAATTTGTGTACGTTCATCATAAATTTAATTTGAAATAATTTTACCGTTTTCTGTTATAATTAATGTTGTATTTGTAAATGGACTTTTTACTGAAATATTATAACCTGTTGTATGATTTTCTAATGTTGGTTGCAACGTTTTATGGTTAACAATAATAGCTTTTGACGTTAAACTATCAATAGATGTTGCCCATTTTTTATACTTTTTACGGTAGTTATTTTGTGCTTTGTATAAATTATACAATTGCTCTTTTACGCTATCATCTTGCGGAATTGTAAACGTATCTTTTGAACCAACTTCTTTTGAAGAAAAATACACATAGCCCCATTTTTCTGGAACGTGCATATTTATAACTCCCTGTTGCGACCACACCCAATTGTATTCGTGCAAAAATTTACCTTCTGCATCTTTTTTTCTTTGATACGTACCATCTTCCAATTGAAAATCCCAATTAACTCTCGAAAAGTTAACTCTCCAATGTTTATTTTCAGGAACATTTTTTTCGAAATATGACGTTTTAAAAGCTTTCCAAGGAATTGCCAATTCCAATGTCCAACCTTTATCTTTATCTGTTGGATTGTTTAAAGTTCCATCTACTTTTACAGCAGATTTTAAACCTGTTAATGTCCAATCGTTTAAAGCTGCATTTTTTTCACGATAGGGTTTTGTAATAAATAAATCCCACACCGTATTTAAAGCATTTACTTCTATTTCGTAATAATTAAAAGTATCGCTATCTGGGTCTATAAAAACTTCAAAATCGTTGTTATGAAAAATAATTGCATCACGTTCAGTAATATCTGCCCAAACATGAGGTTCTTCTATTTTTGCTAAAATATAATAATAGTTTTCATCCCACATCATTTTAACTTGTGTGTCGTATGTTGGTGTTTTTACACCTTCAATATCAATAAAAGCATCAGACCATTCCGTTTTATTCCATGATGTTTCTGTTGGTTCGCCATCAATAGTAATAGTTTCAGAAGTTTTGTATGCAATATAACTTTTAGGAATATTATTGTTGGATTGCGCACAACTTACTATTGTGAACAAACACAATGCAATAACTAATTTAGGTAACTTCATATCTAAAAAATAGGGGCTTGAACATTTGGAGCCTTTTTTAGAAACACAAATACCCACAAAAAGTGTTATTAAAATATAAACTACAAATATCGATACATCAATTATATTCATTCTTTTTATTTTTTAATTCCCCAATTTTTATTTGGAGTATCACCCATTATAAATTGCAGGATTCCTCCTTGAATAATTTCTTTATGACTTATTGAAGTTCTTTTGAATTCTTTTCCATTTAATGTAGCAGATTGAATGTATTTATTTTCATCTGAAACATTTTCTGCTTTTATGGTGAACGAAATCTCTTCAGATATTTTTATAGTTGAAGAATCAAACAACGGACTTCCTATTTGATATTCTCCCGAAGCTGGATTGTAAGGATACAATCCCATAGCGCTAAACACATACCAAGCTGACATTTGCCCGCAATCTTCGTTACCACTTAATCCTTCTGGTGTTGTATTGTATTGTGTTTTTAATATTTCGCGTACCCAATATTGTGTTTTCCAAGGTTTATTTGCAAAGTTGTACATATAAGCAATATGGTGACTCGGCTCATTTCCGTGTGCATATTGACCAACTAATCCTGAAATATCTGATGACACATTGTCCCCCGTTATTTCAGAAGATTCGGTAAATAATTGCTCTAATTTATTTGTAAAATTATTTTCTCCTCTGTGTAATTTAATTAGGTTTTCAACATCATGTAACACAAACCAACTATGCTGCCAAGCATTCCCTTCGGTATATTCTGCGCCAACTCTATGTGAAGAAAATTTTGGATCGAAAGGTTCTTTCCATGCGGTTCCAGCTTCATTTTTACCACGCATAAAACCCGTTTCAGCATCAAATAAGTGTTCGTAAGCTTTTGAACGATTTATAAAATAATTGTAATCTTCTTCTTCGCCCAATTCTTTTGCTATTTGTGCCACACACCAATCGTTATAAGCATATTCCAACGTAATTGTTACCGATTCATCTAATAAATTATGAGGAATATATCCGTATTTTTTATAATGATTTAAGCCTCTTTCATCTTGCATCATTGTAGTTTTCATAGCTTCATAAGCCTTATTTATATCAAAACCTTTAATACCTTTTATGTAAGCTTCCGCAATTACTGGAATGGAATGATACCCTGTCATAGTATTTGTTTCATTTCCATACAACGTCCAAACTGGTAATATTTTGTTTGTTTGGTAATATTCTAAAATGGTGTTAATAATATCTGCAACTTTATCTTGAGCAGTAATTGTTAACAAAGGATGTTCTGCTCTAAAAGTATCCCATAAAGACAAGGTTGAATATGCAGTATAATTTTTAGCTTTTACAATTTTATCATTCTCTTTTCTAAATTCATTATTTACATCGCTAAAAGTTACAGGCGCAACTTGTGTATGGTATAACGCTGTATAGAAAATTGTTTTTAAATCTTCGTTATCGGTTTCAATAGTGATATTGGTTAAATTTTCATTCCAAATTTCGGAAGCTTTATTTTTAACTGTTTCAAAACTAATTTCTTCTTTTGATAAGTTTTCTAAAGCATTTACTTCACTTACTGAAGAAACTGCTACTTTTACTAAAAGCTCATTATTATTTTCTGAATTAAAATACAATTGTGCAAAAGCTTTTTTGCCTTCTACAGTTGCTACATCGCTTTTATAATTTCCATCATTAACTAATTCATATTTTTCAATTGGCTTGGAAAATCTCGCAACAAAAAATACTTTTTGATTTTTAGCCCAACCTGTACTATGTCTAAATCCAGAAATAGTGGCTGCATCAATTACGCTTATTTTTGAAGCCGTGGTTTTATCCCAATTAATTGCAAATCCTAAATCTATTACTACAGATTGCGTATCGTTTTCAGCAAAAGTATATTTATGAAAACCGGTTCTTAAATTAGAAGTTAATTCTGCCTTAATATTAAAATCTTTTAACTGAACGCTGTAATAACCTGGCGAAGCATTTTCTTCATTATGAGAATAAAATGATTTGTAAGGAACATCGTCTCTTGTTTTAACTTCAGCGGCTAAATCCACCTTCTTATTAATTGGCATTAATCGTATATCCGTCAAATCTCCAATTCCTGTTCCGCTTAAATGCAAATGACTAAAACCAATGGAAATGGAGTCTGAATAATGATAACCAGAACACCAATCCCAACCAGAAGTTCCGTTATCAGGACTTACTTGTAACATTCCAAAAGGCACAGTTGCTCCAGGATATGTATGACCGTGTCCGCCAGTTCCTATAAATGGGTCAACAAATTTTGTAAGATTTATTTGAGGAATTGTATCTTTTTCGTTTTTAGAATTTTTGCAAGAACTCATTCCAACCAAAATTCCTATTAAAAAAAGTAGGTGAAGCTGTTTAACTTTCATCATTATCTGAAGTTTTAACTATTGTAATTTTCAATTTAGTTATTAATATTATTCAATTTATTTAAAAAAATTAAAAGTTCAAGACTCAAACAAGCTTAATAGAATAATACAATTATGAAAACAACTTATAAAGTTACATTTCTTATAGCTAACATTCTAGAAATATTATTACAATATCAGATTATATTTTGAATTTTATATTTAAAAACTAACCTATTTAGAAAAAGCAAAATTAGGAGTAGAAATTATATAAATTTAGAAACTTTTAAATTGAAATTAGTATTACAAAAAATCAATATCTTAAAAAATCAATTTTTTAAAATAAGTATAATATCTTTGTATTAAATAAAACGCTTGAAATAAACCATTTTAGCATGGTTAATAACAACCAAAACTATTGGCCAATTTTATAAACAATAAATTAAAATTAGATGAAAATTATTATTGCAGGTGCTGGAGATGTTGGTTTTCATTTAGCTAAACTGCTCTCGTTTGAATCTCAAGATATATATTTAATTGATACAGACTCTGAAAAATTAGAGTATGCAAGCAGCCATATTGATGTTATTACAAAAAAAGGTGATGCCACTTCAATAAAACTGTTAAAAGAAGTAAATATTCATAAAGCAGATATTTTTTTAGCAGTAACTGAATCTCAAAACACAAACTTTACAATTGCTGTTTTAGCAAAAAAGTTAGGCGCAAAAAAAACAATTGCCAGAATTTCTAACCACGAGTTTACTCAAAATTCTGAAATAGACTTCACAGAAATAGGCATAGATAATATGATTTCTCCAGGAGAATTAGCTGCTGACGAAATTAAAATGCTTTTGAGCCAATCTGCTTTTAACGATACTATTCAATTTGAAAATGGTACTTTAAACATTTTAGGTAGTACATTAGATTATGGATCTCCTTTAATTGGCTTAACAGTTAAACAAGCTCGAGAAAAATTTAACGATATAGATTTTATTACCATTGCAATAAAGCCTGAAAATAGCAACAAAACCATTATCCCAAGAGGGAATACAGTTTATGGTTCAGACGATCAAATATATTTTTCAACACCAAAAGAAAGTATAAAACAACTTTATAAATTAATGGGTAAAACCCAATTTGGAGTGAAAAATGTTATGATTTTAGGAGGTGGGAAAATCGGTGTAAAAGCTGCCAGAAACCTGTGCGATAGTAAGT
The DNA here is from genome assembly GCA_965367745.1 of uncultured Flavobacteriaceae bacterium. GTDB lineage: Bacteria > Bacteroidota > Bacteroidia > Flavobacteriales > Flavobacteriaceae > Lutibacter. Next base: position 9,018 of record CBDUKG010000080.1, read on the forward strand.
TTAATATAAAATTACTTGAAATAGATAAAAGTCGAGCAAAAGAAATTGCTGAAAAATTGCCTAATGCACTTGTTATTAAAGGAGATGGACGAAATGTTGAATTATTAGAAGAAGAAAGCATTTCAGATATGGATGCTTTTATTGCAGTTACCGGTAATTCTGAAACAAATATAATGTCTTGTTTAGTAGCTAAATCTAAAGGAGTTAAAAAAACAATTGCCTTGGTTGAAAATATGGATTATATAAACATATCTCAAACAATAGGAATTGACACTTTAATTAATAAAAAATTATTGGCTGCTAGTGCTATTTTTAAACATGTTAGAAAAGGAGATGTATTAAAGTTAGCCAACCTTCATAACGTTGATGCTGAAGTATTAGAATTTAGAGTGAAGGAGAACTCAGCTGTTACTAAAAAATTAGTTAAAAACATTAATTTAACAAAAAATGCAGTTTTTGGTGGTGTAATAAGAAATGGAATTGCCCATATGACATTTGGTGATTTTCAAATATTAGCAGGAGATAAAGCCGTAGTATTTTGTTTACCCGAAGCTATTCATAAAGTTGAAAAATTGTTTAACTAAAAACATGAAAAACCTCAACGTTAAAATTATTATTAGCTTTTTAGGATTAACCTCTATGTTAAATGGAGTTTTTATGCTTCTTGCTTTTCCTTTTAGCGTTTATTATAATGAATATGAAAAATGGGGGATTTTAGAAGCTGGTATTACAACTATTGCAATTGGTTTTATTTTATGGTTTTTTAATAGAAATGCGACTAAAAATCTTGGAAAAAAAGAAGGGTATTTAATTGTTACACTAGGATGGTTAATGCTGTCCTTTACTGGTACTTTACCTTACGTTTATACTGAAACAATCCCAGTATTTACAGATGCATTCTTCGAAACTATTTCTGGATATTCAACTACAGGTTCATCCATATTAACAGATATTGAATCTATGCCAAAAGGAATACTGTTTTGGCGAAGTGCAACACATTGGATTGGAGGAATGGGTATTATTGTACTTACTGTAGCAATATTACCTTTATTAGGAATTGGAGGAATGCAGCTTTTTATGGCTGAAGCTCCTGGACCATCTGCCGATAAAATGCACCCTAGAATTACAGAGACTGCAAAAAGACTTTGGCTTATTTATTTTGGATTAACATTTACAGAATTTTTTCTTTTAAAATTTGCAGGAATGACTTGGTTTGATGCCATAAATCATGCAATGGCTACTATGAGTACTGGAGGATTTTCAACAAAAAATTCGAGCATTGCTCATTACAATGGTTTGCCAATAATTCAATATATAATTATTGTTTTTATGTTTATTGCTGGAGCTAATTTTGTATTAACATATTTTGCTTTAAAAGGAAAAATAAGAAAAGTTTTCAATAGTGAAGAGTTTAAATATTACTTTTTTGGAACTATTGGAGTCACTCTTTTAATTTCTTTTTTAATAATAAATTTTCAAGACCCTAATTTGGTTAGTACCTTAAATCATCCAAAAGTTTGGGGGGCTAATGAAAGTGCCTTTAGACACGCAGCGTTTTCAGTAGTATCAGTTTTAACTACAACTGGATTTGTATCAGCAGATTTTACAATGTGGAGTTATATGATAACAGCATTAATATTTTCATTATTTTTTATTGGAGGTTCTGCTGGATCTACAAGTGGTGGTGTTAAAATTGTTCGCCATATTATAATGATAAAAAGTAGTTTTTATGAGTTTAAAAAATTATTACACCCTAATGCTATAAT
>CBDUKG010000081.1:0-10765 GCA_965367745.1 uncultured Flavobacteriaceae bacterium
TCACTTTCATAATTAAATACTTAATTGTATTTTCGCAAACTGTAATAAAACAAATAATATAATGGCAATTTTATCAAAAATTAGAGATCGTTCAATGTTCTTAATCCTAATAGTAGGATTAGCACTTTTTGCATTTGTACTAGATCCAAGCTCAATACAACAATTTTTCAGTTCAAGTAAGGTTAACTCTATAGGAGAAGTTAATGGTGAAGATATTGATAGAGAGGAATTTGCACGTCAGGTTGAAGCTTATAGAACACAAAGTGGAGGTAGAGCTTCTCAAATGCAAGCAGTAAATGCAGTTTGGAGTGGAATGATTAGCGAAAAAATATTTGAAGACCAACTTGAAAAAGCTGGTATCGTAGTTGGAGAAAAAGATATTTGGGATGCAATGACTTCATTACCTGAAATTCAAAATTCACCACTTTTTAAGAATGAGGCTAATCTTTTTGATGAAGAAAAGCTAAAAGAATATATTGCTAACATGAAAGATGATGCTGAGTCTGGAAATACTCAAGCTTGGATGAATTGGTTGGCAACAGAAAAAAATATTAAACAAAACCTACAACGCCAGGCATATACTTCTTTAGTAAAAGCTGGATTAGGAGCTTCTTTAAAAGAAGGAGAAAGAGATTATTTGTTTAATAATACTAAAATGGATGCTGAATTTGTTTTTATTCCTTTTAGTTCAATAGCTGATAGTTTAGCATATGTTTCAAAAGAAGAAATTCAGAAGTATTTAAAAGATAATTCAAAAAGATATAAGACAGAAGCTGCAAGAACCATAAAATATGTAAAATTTGATATTTTACCTTCGGAAGCTGATGATGCTGAAGCAAAAAAACTCGTTGATAGCTATATTGAAGATAGAGAGGAGTATAGCAATGCTGCTAAAGCTACTGTAAAAATTGCAGGTTTAAAAAACACTACTAACTATGAGAGTTTTTTAAATGATAATAGATCTGATTTAGCTATTGATAATGGTTACAAATATAAGAACCAAATTTTAGCAGAAATTTCTGATGAAGTGTTTAATGCTGAGGTAGGAACTGTTGTAGGTCCATACAAGCAAAATGGCTATTATAAAATTTCTAAAGTTGTTGAAACCGTTCAATTACCAGATTCAGTAAAATCTAGTCATATTATAGTTCCTTATGCTGGGACAACAAGATCAACTTCTTTAAAAACGAAAGAGCAAGCTAAAAAAACGGCTGATAGTGTTTTTGCATTGGTGAAAAACAATAAATCTAAATTTACTGAAATTGCTGATGAAATTAATTCAGATGGTACTAAAGGTAAAGGTGGTGATATTGGATGGGTTAGAAAAGATCAAGCTTTTTCTCCATCATTTGATGCAGATTTTGCAAATTTTATTTATAAAAATAAAGTTGGTAGTATAGATGTAGTTGAAACGGCTTTTGGTTTTCATATTATTAGAATTGACGATCAAACGAAAGCAGAAAAAGCGGTTAAACTGGTAACTTTTGCACGTTTAGTTGAGGCCTCAGAAGAAACTGAAAATAGAATTTTTGAAGAAGCAGAAACATTAAACGCTAATCTTTCAGAAGGGAATGATATAGATGAAATTGCTACAGAAAAGAATTATAACGTTCAAACGGCACTTAACTTAAAAGTATTGGCAGAAGTAATTCCAGGTTTAGGTGCTCAAAGACAAATGGTAACTTGGTCTTATGATAATGAAAGAGAATTAGGTAATTCTAAAAGATTTGATATTGATATAGCTGGGAAAAGAGGATATGCAGTAGCTGTGTTAACTGGAAAAGTTGAAAAAGATGGTGTTGCGGTAAGTTCAGAATTATTAGGTAATATTCGTCCGGAATTGGTTGATAAGAAAAAAGCTGAGATGATTAAAAAGAAAATGACAGGGGCTACACTTGCAGAAATTGCAACAAATAGTGGTGTTACAGTTCGTAAGGCATCTGCTGTAAACTTATCAAGTCCATTAATTTCTGGTGTTGGTAATGAACCAGCTGTTGTTGGAGCAATGTCTACAATTAAGTTAAATGAGGTTTCTGATTTTGTAAGTGGAGAAAAAGGTATGTTTGTTTTTAAAGTTACAAAGCGCGATGCTCCAATAGCTTTAGAAAATTATGATACTTTCCGTAAAAAACTTGTAACTGGATTACAAGCAAGAGGAAATCAAATATTTAATGTTTTAGAAGAAACAGCTGATATTAATGATAATAGAGGTAAGTTCTTTTAGAGTTTAACCACAAATTAATACATTAAAGAAAATCGTCTAAAATAAGTTTTAGACGATTTTTTTATGCTTAAAACCCAAATTTTAGTAATTATTAAATTGATACTATAATAATTGTCAGTATTACAAAATTATATTGTTACACTGAGAATAGCCGGATTCTTTTAAAAGCATAGCTATATTTGCCTTGCTATTACACTAAAGGAGACATTATAGTTATATATGTCATTATAAGTGTTATAAATAGATTTTAAGGAGTCTAATTAGCCTTGAAATAAAATTGCATAAAAAAAGCTGTTTAAATTTTTAAACAGCTTTTTTTATGTTAAATAAATTATGAATTAACCATTCATAGAAATTAAAAATTCCTCATTAGAAGTGGTAAATTGAATTTTATCCTTAATAAATTCCATTGCTTCAACAGGATTCATATCTGCTAAGTATTTTCTAAGAACCCACATACGTTTAACCGTTTTAGGATCTAATAATAAATCGTCTCTACGAGTACTAGATTTAACCAAGTCAATTGCTGGGTAAATTCTACGGTTTGCAATATTTCTTTCTAATTGAAGTTCCATATTACCAGTACCTTTAAATTCTTCAAAAATAACTTCATCCATTTTAGAACCAGTTTCAGTTAGAGCGGTTGCTATAATAGAAAGAGAACCTCCATTTTCAATATTTCGTGCAGCTCCAAAAAAGCGTTTTGGTTTGTGTAATGCATTGGCATCAATACCACCCGATAATATTTTTCCTGATGCTGGTGCAACAGTATTATAAGCTCTGGCTAAACGTGTAATTGAATCTAATAAAATAACGACATCATGTCCGCATTCAACTAGTCTTTTTGCCTTTTCTAACACAATATTAGCAACTTTAACGTGCTTATCAGCTGGTTCGTCAAAAGTAGACGCAACAACTTCTCCACGCACACTACGCTGCATATCTGTAACTTCTTCAGGACGTTCATCAATTAATAAAATTATTTGATATACTTCTGGATGGTTAGATGCAATTGAATTAGCAATATCTTTAAGTAACATTGTTTTTCCCGTTTTTGGCTGAGAAACAATCATACCTCTTTGTCCTTTTCCAATTGGACAAAATAAATCCATTATTCTAGTAGATAAAGTACTTCCTTTACCTGCTAAATTAAATTTTTCTTCAGGAAATAATGGTGTTAAATGCTCAAAAGAAACACGATCTCTAACTACATTAGGATTTAAACCATTAATTTTTGAAACTCTAATTAAAGGAAAATACTTTTCACCTTCTTTTGGCGGTCTAACTACTCCTTTAACAGTATCTCCAGTCTTTAAACCAAATAATTTTATTTGAGATTGTGACAAGTAAATATCATCTGGAGAAGATAAATAGTTATAATCCGAAGAACGCAAGAAACCATAACCATCTGGCATCATTTCTAAAACACCCTCACTTTCAATAATTCCATCAAATTCGTAATCAGGATCTCTATAACGGTTACCGCTTTTGCGCTGTCCTTTATTAGTATTTGATTGTTGTTGATTATTCTGTTGTTTATTTTGATTTGGATTTTGCTGCTGCTTCTGCTTGTTTGGCTGATTTTCTTGAGGCTGTTTTTGTGGAACAGGCTTAGCTTGTGGCTTATTTTTAGTAGGATTTGGCTTGTTAGTTACTTCTGCATCTACAACTTCTTGTTTTACAACTTGCTCCGTTTTTGGTTTCGGATGTGCTTTAACTACCTTTCTAGGTTTCGGTTTTGGCGAAACAGCTTTTACAGTAACTTCTTTTACGACTTCTTCTACTGCTACTTCTTTAGTTTCAATTTCTTTTTTTGGTGCTTCAGAAATAAAAGGTTTGTTTACTTTTGGCTGAACAGCCTTTTTTACGATTCTTCTTCGCTTTGGTTTGTTATCACTAGTTGTAGATTCTTTCTTTGTGATTTTTGAAGGGTTTGAAGCTTGTATGTCTAATATTAAATAAACTAGATCTAATTTTTTTAATTGACTGTATTTTTTTGCTCCAATAGTTTTTGCTATCTCTTGTAGTTCAACAAGAGTTTTCTCCTTTAGTTGGGAAATTTCAAACATTTGTTAATTTATAATTAAGTGTTGATATGTGTATATTAAAAATTGTGTTTTTTAAAACTATAATATTGTGAATTATACTAAGTGGTGATTGGTTGTTTAAGTTGTAGTTGAATTGCTGTGCTAATAGCAACTGATTGCAAATATATAAAAATATTTCACATAGTATAGTTTTAATCTTTAAAAATAAAACGTATTTTTGTGCTCCATTATTATAAATATGATTCAAAGAATACAAACTATTTATTTATTGTTAGCAACTTTATTGTCTGGGGGAAGTATTTTCCTATTCAATTTATGGACTACTAATGAGGATGTTAAATTTTTTGTAATGGATTCATTTAGTTCAAATAATACATTATTAGTTGTAATGGCAGTATTATTTTTTCTATCTGCTGCATTAACATTTGTTACCGTTTTTCAGTTTAAAAAACGCCAATTACAATTTGTTTTAGGCAGATTAACAATTTTGACCAATTTTATTTTATTAGGTATTCTCGTATATTTTGCACAAAACTTATCTGGAGAAATTAATGTTTCTGAGAAGGGTATTGGGTTGCTTATTCCAATTTTAACAATAGTATTAGTTGTAATGGCTAATAAAGCAATTAAAAAGGATGAAGAACTTGTAAAATCTGTTGACAGATTGCGTTAAACCTAACATCTTAGTATATTTAGTGCAAGGAAAACCATTTTAATTTTTATTAAAATGGTTTTTTGCTTCTAACGGTTTTTGGGGATGTAAAAATATCACTACATTTAAGTATGGTTTTAACGTTTTATTAATAATACATTTGAGAAGGGAAAATAATGAGAAAGATCAAAGTTCATATTGCAGACGATCATCAATTATTAATAGATGGTATAGAAGCAGTTTTATCTTCAGAAGAAAATATTGAAATTGTTGGGAGTTCTCTCAATGGCGAAGATGTTTTAAATTGGTTTGCTTCAAATGAAGCCGATATCTTAATTTTAGATATTAATATGCCAAAAGTTGATGGAATTGCTGTGTTGCAAAGTTTTTTGAAAAACAATTTTCAGCAAAAAGTTATTGTGCTATCAAGCTATGATGATACGAAACTTATTAAAGAAGTTTTGAAAATTGGAGCAAGTGGGTTTTTAGCTAAAAAATGTGCTGGTAGAAATATTGTTGAAGCAATAAACCAAGTTTATAGTGGTAAACAATATTTTAGTGAAAGTGTTAAAGATAAATTATTAGCATCTTTCACAAACAAATTTTTGAAGATAGATGAAATGTCTCAAGAAAGTTCATTTTTTAGTTCATTAACTCCCAGAGAAACAGATGTTCTTAAATTAATTTGCAAACAACTTAATTCAAAAGAAATTAGTGCTGAACTTCATATTAGTACAAATACTGTTGAAACGCATCGAAAAAATTTAATCAATAAATTGAAAGTGAAAAATGTTGTTGGTTTGGCAATTTATGCCTTAAAAAATAATATTGTTTAATTTTTTACGGTTATTTCATAAATTTTTATGTTACAAAACTTCCTAAAAAAAATTAGCACTTAATACAATTGTAAATAACAAAACTAATTGCTAAAGGAGAGCAGTTGGTGATAGTTGAAATAATACAAACTCATGAAAATAAGAAAACTGATAACTGTTTTAATTACTTGTTTAACGCTAATAAACTCAACTATTTTCGCAAACAATTTGAATGCTATAGATTTAAATAAAATTGAAAATAAATTGTTAGATTCTGATGATGAAGCTTTGAAGGCAATAAAAGAGTTATTAGAAAATGGAAATTCTGAAGAAGCATTAGAACAATTAAACTTGTTTATAGAAACAGCAAAGAAAAACAATAAACAGGAATTAATAATAGATGGGAACTTGTTGTTGGCAGATATTTTTCGTGAACATGGAGATTATAAAAAATCAACAGAAACGTTTAATAAAATAATTCCTTTAGTTTTAAATGATGCTAAAAATTTACAATATATCTATTTTAAAAAAGGCGGAAATTTTCAATTAGACAATCAAATAGATTCTGCCAAAGTTAATTATGAAAAAGCAATATTAACGGGTGATAGCGTTGAGAACAATGAAAATTTAAAAGCAAAAATATTTGCAAATTTATCGGGTATATATTATTTAAAAGGCAATTATGATAAAGCAATTGAAAATTATAAAATTGCAGCTAATTACCAACAGATTCTAGGGAATAAGGAAATAGAAGCGGGTATTTTAAACAACCTTGGAGGTGTTTATTATATGCAAGGAAAATACAAGGAAGCTCTTAATGTTTTTCAACAGGCATTTAATTTAGTAGGTTATGGACAAGAAGACCTTCAAAAGCAAACAAGAAGTTCATCATACATAAATATGGCTTATGCTTATAGTGGCCTAAATAATTACAAAAAAGCTTTTGAATATCAAGATAAATTTTTCTCGTTAAATGATTCTTTACAGCAAGAACTCAAATATAAAGAAATAGCAGTAATACAATCTAAATATAGTTTAGTAACCAAAGAGAAAGAAACAGAAATTGAAAAGGCAAAAAGAAAAGATGCCGAGGTATTAACTTACGGATTGGGTCTTGCAATTTTAGTGCTTTTATCAGGAATCTACACTTTGTATAAACTATATAAATTGAATAAAAAAAATCACGCATTGCAAATTAGCCAGGAGCAATTATTAAATCAAAATAAAATTGATAAAATAAATAGTGATGCGCAAGCTAAAATTTTGGCAGCTACATTAGATGGTAGATTAGATGAGCGAAAAAATATAGCAAGTGTTTTACACGATAATGTAAGTGCATTGCTTTCTGCAATTAATTTGCATTTATACGCTAGTAAAAAGAAATTAAAAGAAGAGATTCCAGTAGAAATTGAAAAAGCGCAAAGTATTTTAGAAGAAGCTTCAGAACAAATTAGAGATTTATCGCACAATTTAATTCCCGCTGTACTTTTAAAATTTGGTTTAGGTTTTGCGGTTCAAGATTTATGTGAAAAATTATCAAATTCTAAAATAACTTTTACAAGTAATGCCAAAAATATTGAACGTTTTAATCAAAACTTTGAAATAAAAATGTTTAATATTATTAACGAGCTTGTAAATAATATTATTAAACATAGTAAAGCCAAAAAAGGAACAATTAAATTAGAACAACTAAATGGAAATTTACAAGTGATTGTTTTTGATGACGGAATAGGGTTTGATATAAATGAAATTGAACTAAAAAACGGAATTGGTTTAAGTCAAATTAAAGCTAGAATAAAAGTTTTAAATGGCTTGTTAAATATAAAATCTAACAGCGAAGGTACACGTATTTTTATTTCAGTGCCAATAGAATACTAACGTTTTTCCAATTCAATAATTTCTAAATTAGTAATGTTCCCGTTATCAATTTCAAAACGAAGCATTGTTCTAATGTTATGAAACCCATGTTTTCCAGCAGCTCCAGGGTTTAAATGAAGCAGATTTAATTTTTTATCGTAAATAACCTTTAAAATATGAGAATGACCACTAATAAAGATTTTAGGTGGGTTTTTAGTGATTTCTTCTTTAATTCTGTAATCGTATCTATTTGGATAGCCACCAATATGTGTCATCCAAACAGAAACTCCTTCTAATTCAAATTTATTATCTAAAGGAAATTCAGTTCTAATTATGTTGTTATCAATATTGCCAAAAACAGCTCTTACTGGTTTTATTTTTGAAATTGTATCCGTTACTTCTATGTCTCCAATATCGCCAGCGTGCCAAACTTCATCAGCCTGCTTTACATACTTCAATATGTTGTCATCAACATAGCTGTGTGTATCGGAAAGAAGTAGTATTTTTTTCATGTGTCTATTTTATTTTTTTTTAAAGGTCACATGCTGTTCGCTTTCAGTCATTTTAGTGGGTAATTAACCTTTTAGCATGCTCGTTTCATGAATTGTAAAAACTTAAACTGGTAAATATCTCTTATATTTGTACACGCACAAAATTAGCATTTCAATTGAGATATTTTATAGAAATAGCATATAAAGGTACAAATTATCATGGTTGGCAATTTCAGCCCAATGCAGTTACAGTTCAAGAATTAATAAATAATGCATTCTCGTTAATTTTTAAAGAAACTATAAATGTTGTTGGAGCAGGAAGAACTGATACTGGTGTGCACGCAGAGCAGTTATATGCACATGTAGATTTAGAGGAAGATTTTAATATTAATGAAGTTATCTATAAACTGAATTCATTATTACCAAAAGATATTGTAATTCTAAATATTTTAAAAGTTACTAATGAAGCGCACGCGCGATTTAAAGCTGTAAGCAGAAGCTACCAATATCGCATTTATTTTGGTAAAAACCCTTTTTTAACAGATGTGACTTGGCAAATTATTAATAAAAAGTTAAATGTAGCTTTAATGAATGAAGCAGCTAAAATTTTGCTAACTTACACCAACTTTAAGTGTTTTTCCAGATCAAATACCGATGTAAGAACGTATAATTGTGATGTCTCAAATGCTGTTTGGGTGCAAGAAAATAAATCATTAATTTTTCATATAACAGCAGATCGATTTTTAAGAAATATGGTGAGAGCAGTGGTTGGGACTTTAATTGAAGTTGGAACAGGAAAAACATCGCTAGAAGAGTTTAAAAAAATTATTGAAAGTAAGGATAGAAAAAATGCAGGACCTTCTGCGCCAGCGCGAGGATTATTTTTAACTGAAATAAACTATCCAAAAAATATATTTATAAATGAGTGAAAAAGTTACAGGCAAAGCGTTTGATTTAAACATCTTTGGCAGATTAATGTCTTTTGCAAAAATATACCGTTGGGAGTTTATTATAAGCACTTTAGCAGCGATACTACTTTCGCTAGTTTCTGTAGCAAAACCTATTTTATTACAAGAAATTGTAAATACCTATTTTGAAAATAAAGATAAAGAGGGTATTTTATTTTTCTCATTGCTAATGGTTGCTTTTTTAGTTGCCGAAGTATTGCTCCAATTTGTATTTATCTATAAGGTAAACTGGCTAGGACAGCATATTATTATGGATATTAGAGTTAAATTGCAAAAGCACATGCTACAATTTAAAATGGCTTATTTTGACAAATCCTCTGTTGGAAAGTTAGTCACTAGATTGGTTTCAGATACAGAAACAATTGCACAGTTTTTTGGACAAGGGTTGTTTATGATTATAAGCGATTTATTAAAAATGTTTGTAGTTGCAGTTGTAATGTTATTTATGAATTGGAAATTGGCATTAATTGCTTTTATAATTCTTCCAATAATGATTTATGCCACTAAATTATTTCAAATAGCGATAAAATCGGCTTTTCAAGAAGTGAGAACTCAGGTAGCCAATTTAAATGGATTTGTGCAAGAGCGTGTAACAGGAATGAATATTGTACAGCTTTTTAATCGTGAAAAATTAGAATATGAGAATTTTGTAAAAATTAATGAAAAGCACAAAAAAGCGCATGTTAGAACGGTTTGGTATTATTCAATATTTTTTCCAATTGCAGAAATTTTAACATCTATAGCTGTTGGTTTAATGGTTTGGTATGGTGGTTTGGATATTGTAAATTCTGGAATTACAAATGCTGGTGAAATTATTGCTTTTATTATGATGTCTCAAATGTTGTTTAGACCTTTAAGACAAATTGCAGATAAATTCAATACACTTCAAATGGGTATGGTTGCTGGTGATCGTGTTTTTGAAGTATTAGACACTAAAAGTCAGATTGATAAAACAGGAAATGTTGAAGCAGCAAATTTTAAAGGTGATATTGCTTTTAAAAATGTTAGTTTTAGTTATATAAAAGGAGAAGAAGTTTTAAAACGTATTTCCTTTAAGGTTAAGGCCGGAGAAACAGTGGCAATTGTTGGTGCAACTGGCGCAGGAAAATCGACTATTATTAATTTAGTAAATCGTTTTTATGAAATTAATGAAGGAGAAATTTGTATCGACAATCATAATATTGAACAATATACATTGCAGTCACTTAGAAATCAAATTGCAGTTGTTTTACAAGATGTATTTTTATTTTCAGACACTATTTTTAATAATATTGTACTTAATAAAGAAGGAATTACCTTAGACGATGTTAAAAATGCAGCGAAAGAGATTGGGATTCACGAATTTATTATGAGTTTACCTGGAGATTATAATTACAATGTAAAAGAACGTGGAGCAATGCTTTCTTCTGGACAGCGTCAATTAATTGCTTTTTTACGTGCTTATGTAAGTGACCCAAGTGTGTTAATTTTAGACGAAGCAACGTCTTCTATAGATTCTTATTCTGAAAAATTAATTCAAGAAGCAACTGATAGAATTACGAAACATCAAACTTCTATTATAATTGCACACAGATTAACTACTATAAAAAATGCTGATAGAATTATTGTAATGGATAAAGGTAAAATTGTAGAGCAGGGTTCTCACTTAGAGTTGTTAGAAAAAGACGGCTATTATAAAAACTTGTATGACATGCAATTTGCTAGTGAAGT
>CBDUKG010000082.1:0-10753 GCA_965367745.1 uncultured Flavobacteriaceae bacterium
ATGGTGGAGGTTTTTACAATCACTGTTTATTTTGGGATGTAATGAATCCTGAAGGAAAAGGTTATTTATCTGGAGAATTAAAAGATGCTATTATTGCTGAATTTGGTTCTGTTGATGCTTTTAAAGATGCTTTTGCAAAAGCTGCTGCAACTCGTTTTGGATCTGGATGGGCATGGTTATGTGTTCATAAAGGTGGGAAAGTTGAAATTTGTTCAACACCAAATCAAGACAACCCATTAATGCCAGGAGTTAGCTGTGGAGGTTTTCCAATTTTAGCTTTAGATGTTTGGGAACATGCTTACTATTTAAATTATCAAAACAGAAGACCTGATTATATTAATGCGTTTTTTAACGTAATTAACTGGAATCATGTTGAAAAATTATATGCTGAGAATAAGTAATATTTTTAGATGAATACAACAAAAAAACTCGCCAAATTGGCGAGTTTTTTTGTTTTTAATAATTCCTTATTCTAAACTTACGCTTATAATTGAAACACCATGTTTTTCTTCTAAATCATTGTTTAGTATTTCTGGCCCAATGGAAAATTGAATACTTTCTATTTTATTAATATCGAACTCAGAATTTAAATTATGATTTAAATAATAAGGTAAAAAACTAGGATAAGGCCTTGGTAATGTTACCGTTTTAACAGGTTTTAATTCTTTAATTAATAAATGGTATTCTTTTGTTTCGGTTCCTATTTCAATCACATTACCAAAAGCAGCACCATCATTCATTACAAAGGCAATTTGAAGTTTACAAGGCTTATTATTTAACGAAGCTCCTTTAAAAACAATTGTTTCTTTTGAAGAAAAATCTGATAATCTTCCATTTATTTTATCAAGAATAAAGTGTTTAAAACTATAGTCGTAAATAGGTGGTGCATTTAAATTTTCATTATCGGGCACAAATAATTTTTCAATATTTATTAGATAGGCATCCTCATTTTCATTGTTAGTAGGAACTAATTTTATCGTATTTCTCCATTCTTTAACTAACAAATCGGCATCAGTTTTGGCATTAAAAAGAGTAATACTGTTTTCTGCAGGAACTACTCGAACCTCATAAGTACTTCTATCGTAAAAATCCCAATCAAAAGGCATTCCTTTTGCATCTGCGGGATAAGTTCTAGTTTCTTTGTCATTTTTTACAATTATTTGGTATTTTAGATATCCAATAGTTATTAATTCAGAAGGAACAATTGCCTTATAATTGTAGCCATTTCTTTCCATTTGTATTACTTCTCTTTTATAACCTGAATAGACCCATAATTCAACTTTAGCAGGCATAATCGGTGCAACTATTTGAGTTGAAACTTCCAAAGGTGTCCCTTCAGAGATTGTTTTAAGTGCAGTATGTTTAAAATGGGTTTTTGTATCTGTAGTTTCCGGAGCAAAATAATCTTTAAGCTGTATGTTTTGAAAATCATCATTTGGTAACCATTTTTTTGAAACCCCTTTTCTACTTAAAATATAAGTTCCTGGCTTAATTAAAAATGAATTTTCAACAACTTTAGACGAAAAACTATTTCCTTCGTTTATTGCTTCAATATTAAAATCAAACCCTAAGTCTTTTAAGTTAATAAGCATTGTCCATTCATCCCATTTAATAATTCCAACTGTTTTTTTAGGGCTATTTCTACCAAATGGATTGTCTACCCAAATTGCATCTGGCATTACTTCTAATCTCCAAATACCTTTATCAACTTTGTCTAAAAAATACGCTCCATAACCGTTGTATTGAATAATGCTAGAATTACCAAACCCAGCTATTTTAGTTAATTTTTTCTCTTTAACAGGAATTGAATTTGTAGTATTTGTATAAATAAATTTTTCTTCTGAATTGTATTCAGCTAAATCATTTAGGTAATCGACTTTAAATGCGTCAAACGTTGTGTTTTCTGGATACTTTTCAAAGTTTTTATACATTGGTACTTCATGAAAAACTTCAGAAGAAATCATTAAGCTTAAGGCTTTTTGAGGTGTATAAGCCAAGTTCATATAATGTGTATTGTACTCTGTATTTGCATAAGCCAAATAAGTTGGGTCATAAGCAAAATGAGTTCCTAGCTGGATGCCTGCTGCTCTAAAACTTCGTGCCATAGCTGGATAAATATAGGATCTTCCAACATCGGCAGCATCAAACTCATAAACAAATTTAGCGCCTTTATATTTTTTAATGGTTTCATTAAAAGGAATGTTGTAATCATTTACATTTGGCAAGAGATTTCCAGAAAGTTCACGTTGATAACCTAACCCTGTTGGATACCATTGAAATGTTCCTCCTTGAATTTCTCCTTTAAAATAAGCATCAGCAAAATGCACAGCGTGACTTACATTGTAAAAAATTGGTTTTTTTGTGCCAGTTTTGCGCATAGCATCAACCATTCCTTTTACAAATTCAGTTACCTTTTCTGCTTCACCTCTATGGTGCGGTTCGTTACTAACTTCAAAAGCAATAAGGCTTGGATCGTTTTTGTAAGCAACACTAGTATATGGATTAATATGATTTAAAAATTGAAATAAATAATTCTGCTGCGCCTTAATAGCATCTGGATTTGTTAAACAATCACCTTTCCCATATTTATGTGAAAATCCTGGGGAATCTCCATCTGGTTCAGGCCAACCATCTCCCCAAAATGCAATTGGAGTAATTACATAATTAATATTTTTCTCTTTCAACTTTTTAAGTAAATAATCGAAAGTATCTAAATGTTCGTTTTGTAAAAGATTACCGAGCGTATCACTTATTTGGGTGTCCCAAACATGAATTCGGTATAAATCAAATCCAAGTCTAGAAAAATGATACACATCATTTTCAATAGCTTTTTTAGGATCTATTCCCATTCTTTTTGCAGAACGATAGGCATGTGCAAAAGGAACCGTATAATTTACACCAAACCCTTTTACTTCTTCGTTGGATTTCCCCCAACGCATAACTCCGTTATCATCTACACGAACATCATTATTTTGAGCAGAGAAGTTGAATGTACTTAAGAATAGTACAAAAACTAAAAATTTATATTTTGTTTTCATACCATCAAATTTAAGGATTATAGTTTATTTTTAATAGGCTCTTTTGTTACTTCCCTCATAAAAATTAATAAAGGAATCGTTAACAACTCTGTTTCCGCCAGGTGTCGGATAATCTCCGGTAAAATACCAATCTCCTAAATGGTTTGGACATGCCTTATGCAAATTCTCAACAGATTGATAAATAATTTCAACTTCAGAAGTTATTTCTTCTGTCTTTAACATTTGAGCTATTTTATCTGAGATTTGTTCATCAGAAAATGCACCATAAATTTCTTTAACAGCATTTTCAATTTCGGAATCTTCTAATTGTTGTTGTGCTTTACATTTAGTATATACCTCTTCTACCAATTTGTAGTTATTAGTTTCTTTTAATAGTTCTAAAGCAGCTCTAAAGGCTATAAAATCACCCATTCTTGCCATATCTATACCATAACAATCTGGATAACGAATTTGTGGAGCCGAAGAAACTATAATAATTTTTTTAGGTTTTAATCGGTCTAAGATTTTAATAATACTCATTTTTAGAGTAGTACCTCTTACAATACTATCGTCTATAATTACCAAGTTATCATCTGGTTTTACAATTCCATAAGTAACATCGTAAACGTGTGCAACCAAGTCATCTCTGCTATTATCATCTGCAATAAAAGTTCTAAGCTTTGCATCTTTTATGGCTAATTTTTCAATACGAGGTCTTTCTGCTAAAATTTCTTTTACTTTTTCAGCAGATAAATTACGTTGTCCGTGTAAAATAGCATCTGTCTTTTGTTGATTTAAAAAATCTTCTGCTGCTTCGCGCATGCCGTAAAAAGAAGTTTCTGCAGTATTAGGAATGTATGAAAAAACAGTATTTTTTAAATCATTATTTATTTTTTCTAGAATTTTAGGGAATACTAATTTTCCTAAATTTTTTCGTTCGGTGTATATATCGGCATCACTTCCTCTTGAGAAATAAATACGTTCGAAAGAGCATGATTTTTGAGGCAATGGTTTTCTAATTTGATCAAAAGTAACTTTCCCATCTCGTTTCATAATTAAAGCGTGCCCAGGTTCTAACTCTTTTACATCATCAATTGCAACATTAAAAACGGTTTGGATTACTGGTCGCTCAGAAGCTACTACAACAACTTCATCATCTTTATAATAAAAAGCGGGCCTAATTCCTGCAGGATCACGCAATACAAAAGCATCTCCATGTCCTAGTAGACCTGCCATTGCGTAGCCACCATCCCAATTTTTTGCAGAGCGTTTTAATATTTTTTTTAGGTTAATTCGTTTTTCAATTAAAGGAGAAGCGTCTTTTTTAGAGACATTCTTTTCATGTTTTAATTTTTCATATAATTTGGTAACTTCATCATCAATAAAATGACCTATTTTCTCCATAACTGTAACAGTATCAGTCATTTCTTTTGGATGTTGACCAATTTCAACCAAGTCATTAAACAAACGTTTAGAGTTGGTCATATTAAAATTACCTGCTACTATTAAACTTTTATGCATCCAATTACTTTGACGTAAAAAAGGATGTACAGCTTCTATACTATTTTTCCCAAAAGTACCGTAACGTACATGGCCTAAATATAGGTTTCCAATATAAGGTGCGTTTTCAACCTGCCATTTTACATCGTCAATTTTTTCAGGAAATTGTTCATTTAATTCATTTAAACGATTGTTAATTTGAGCAAAAACGTCTTGTATTGGTTGATCTGCATTTGAGCGAACGCGACTAATATAGCGTGTTCCAGGAGCGACATTAAATTTAATACTTGCTATACCTGCACCATCTTGACCGCGATTGTGCTGTTTTTCCATTAACAAATACATTTTGTTTAAACCATAAAACGCAGAACCATATTTATCTTTATAGTACTGTAACGGTTTTAACAATCTAACCATTGCAATTCCACATTCGTGTTTAATAGCGTCACTCATTTTTTTAGTTTTAGTATCGTAATAAATTTAAATAAAAAATTCTGCATAAATGCAGAATTTTTAGAATACAATTAACTTAACTCTATATCGAATTGAGTTAATAATTTAAATTGCAATAAACGTTCTTGAATTTCTTTAAAAGTTAAATTTTCCATACGTTCTGTTCCAAATTTTTCTACACAAAATGAAGCTAAATTAGATCCTGCAATAACTGCTCTTTTCATATTCTCAAAAGAAATATCGCCTGTTCTAGCAATATGTCCAATAAATCCACCGGCAAATGTATCACCTGCGCCTGTTGGATCAAAAACTTCCTCTAAAGGTAAAGCTGGAGCAAAAAATACATTATCATCGTTAAACAATAGTGCTCCGTGTTCTCCTTTTTTAATCACTACATATTTTGGCCCCATTTCTTGTATTTTTTGGGCTGCTTTAACCAAAGAATATTCACCAGATAACTGTCTTGCTTCCTCATCATTAATTGTAATTACATCAATTTTAGCAATTACCTCCATTAATTCTGGCAAGGTATTATCCATCCAAAAATTCATAGTATCCAATGCAACTAATTTAGGTCTTACTGGAATTTGTTTAATAACAGCCATTTGAACGGAAGGATGTAAATTTCCTAACATTAAAAAATCAGTATCTAAAAACTTTTCAGGTACCACAGGTTTAAAATCTGCCAATACATTTAAATCTGTAATTAATGTATCTCTTGTGTTTAAATCGTTATGGTATTTTCCTTTCCAAAAAAATGTTTTACCATCTTCAATAATTTCAATACCTTCTGTATTGATATTTTTATCGTTTAATTTTTTTAAATATGCTGTTGGAAAATCTCCACCAACAACAGAAACAATTCCAGATTTTACTCCAAATTGCGATGCAGAAAGTGAAATGTAGGTTGCAGCACCTCCTAAAATTTTATCAGTTTTACCAAACGGAGTTTCAATAGCATCAAAAGCAACCGTACCAACAATTAATAATTTACTCATATTAAGTTTTTTGTTATTCCTGTAAATACAAGAATTTGTCAATAATTTATAAATATATTTATAGATTAGATTCCTGCCTTTATAGGAATGGAATTCTAATTTTTTTACCTTAATTTTGCAGTTCTTAAAAAGATGCAATCTTAGATTGTGCAAAAATAAGTTTAAAAAATGACTATCAAAGAAATACAAGAAGAAATTATAGATGAGTTTTCAATGTTTGATGACTGGATGGAACGTTATGAATATATTATAGAACTTGGAAAATCCTTGCCTTTAATAGATGAAAACTTCAAAAAAGATGAAAATTTAATAGTTGGTTGCCAGTCTAAAGTTTGGCTACATTCTGAAATTAAAGACCAAAAACTTAGCTTTACGGCAGATAGTGATGCTATTTTAACAAAAGGAATTGTTGCTATTTTATTACGTATTTTTAATGAGCAAACACCAGCAACTATTTTAGAAGCAGATTTGTTTTTTATAGATAAAATTGGCTTAAAAGAACACCTTTCTCCAACAAGAGCAAACGGATTGGTTTCTATGATTAAACAAATAAAATTATACGCACTAGCTTTTCAATCTAAATTAAGTTAATTCATGTATATTTGCTCTTATTTAGAATGAATATAAAGAACGATTTTAAGTATGAATAGTAATAGAATAGAAGAGTTAGGAAATAAAATAGTAGGCGTTTTAAAAACTATTTACGATCCTGAAATTCCAGTAGATATATTTGAATTAGGTTTAATTTACGATGTTTTTGTTAGTGAAAACAACGATGTTAAAATATTAATGACACTTACATCTCCCAATTGTCCTGTGGCAGAAACATTGCCTGTAGAAATTGAAGAAAAAGTAAAAACACTTGAAGAAGTTAAAAATGCCGAAGTTGAAATTACTTTTGATCCAATGTGGACGCAAGATATGATGAGCGAAGAAGCAAAATTGGAACTTGGTTTTTTATAATGGCAGATAATATTGTAAATAGAGTTGCTAAAAGCAAACTAAAAACGATAGATCTTGAAGACTTTTATCAAAAAGGTCCAAGAACTAGTATCGATATAAAAAATTGGTTATTTCATGAGCTCATTTTAAAAGAAAAAGACTTTAGAGAGTCTTTAAAAAATCACGATTGGAGTCAATACCAAAACCACTATATTGCACTTACCTGTTCCTCTGATGCAATAATTCCTTCTTGGGCGTACATGTTAATTGCAACCTATACAAATGAGTTTGCAATAAAAACTATTGTTGGAAATATACAACAATTGGAAATCGCAATTTTTCAAGAAACACTTCATAACTTTAATACGGAGATGTATAAAGATTTACCGGTTATTATTAAAGGGTGCTCTAACAAACCAATCCCAGAAACTGCTTATATTCAGTTAATTGAAAAGATACAACCCGTTGCTAAAAGCATTATGTTTGGGGAAGCTTGTTCTACGGTATCACTTTATAAAAAGAAAAAATAGCATTTTAAGCTTGCGTTTGACGATACATTAAATATTTTGTTAGAATTTTTTTTATTTTCAAGTTGCCATTTTATTACTTACATTTAGCCTTTAAATCACTCAACTAATGACGTTACTCATATTTTATGCAGCAGTTTCACTTTTCTTTTCCTTTTTATGCTCTATTTTAGAGGCAGTATTATTGAGTATTTCTCCAACATTTATAACCATAAAAAAACAAGAAGGAAAAGCTTATGCTTCTAAACTTGAACTTCTAAAAAAAGATGTTGACAAACCCTTAATTGCAATTTTAACTGTAAATACCATTGCACACACTGTTGGTGCAATATTGGTTGGAGTTCAAGCGGAATCTTTAGATTTTAAAATAAATATATTTGGTATAAATGCAGTTGGAATTATTTCTGCAATTATGACTATTTTAATATTGGTTTTTTCAGAAATAATACCTAAAACAATAGGAGCAAAATATTGGGATAAATTAGCTGGTTTTACAGCAAATACACTTATTCCTTTTATCTTTGTATTAAAATATACAGGTGCGTTATGGTTGCTTCAACTAACTACAAAACTAATAGGTGGAAGAGGTGGTCATGGTTCTATTTTAAGTAGAGAAGATTTTCATACAATGACCGATATTGCGCACGAAGAAGGAGTTTTTGAAGAAAGTGAAAGTGCCATTATTAAAAACCTGCTCACTTTTAAATTAGTACAAGTAAAAGACGTTATGACTCCTAGAACTGTTATGACAAGAGCTTCTGAAGATATAACAATTCAAGAGTTTTTTAACCAACATCCGAAATTGCGCTTTTCTAGAATTCCTATTTTTAATGACAATTCAGACAATATCACCGGTTTTATATTGAAAGATGATGTTATGGAAGAAATTATTAAAGGCAATGGAGCTAAAAAACTTTCGGAAATAAAAAGAGAATTAATTATAACAAATAGAACAATTCCTATCCCAGATTTATTTGAAAAATTTATTGCCAACAAAGAACACATTGCTTTGGTAGTTGACGAATATGGAACAACTAGCGGAATTGTAACTATGGAAGATGTAATTGAAACCTTACTCGGTTTAGAAATTATGGACGAACGCGATAATGTTGAAGACTTACAACTACTTGCCAGAAAAAGTTGGGAAGCTAGAGCTAAAAAGTTTGGTTTAATTGATAAAAATGAAGAAAGTTAGGTTGTATTTAAACTAACTAATTCAGTTATATATATTAATTATCCCAACATATTAAATAATTTGGCTTTTTAAATGTATATAACACGTTTTTAAACTTTTTTATATTAAGTATTCTTATTATTTTTGCTTGCTTAAATTATAATTTTCAATTAGAATTTTATGAAGAAAGCTTTTCTTTTAATTTTATTGTTGGGGTTCAATTTTACTTTTTTGTTATCCCAAGAAATAGAGTCTTCCACTCAAAAATCAAACTGGACTAAAAAAGGAAAAGTATCTTTTATGTTCAATCAATCTGCATTTACTAATTGGGTAGCTAGAGGCGAAAACACATTAGCTGGTAATGCCAGTATAAATTATAACTTTGATTATGCCAAGGGGAACTATTCTTGGAAAAATAATATTACTACTTCCTATGGTTTAACAAAAAGTAAAAACACTGAGTTTGAAAAAAAAACCGATGACAGGCTCGAATTTAACTCATTATTAGGTATTAATGCAGATGGCTTTTGGTATTATTCCGTTTTATTTAATTTTAAAACACAGTTTACTAAAGGGTTTAAATATAGTAAAGATGCTAATGGAAAAGAAATTAGAACCGAATTTACAAACTTTTTTTCACCTGCTACATTTTTAGTTGGACCTGGTATGTTATGGGAAAAAAATAAAAACTTTAAATTTAATATTGCTCCAGCAACTACAAAATTAGTAATTGTAGATAAAAACTTCACATTACCTAAAGGAGCGTATTTCGGTGTTAAAGAAGGAAAAAATACACGATTGGAATTAGGTTTTAATGCATCGGGTAGGTTAAAAATTGACTTAATGGAAAATATTTCTATTGAAAATCTACTAAATTTATATGCCAACTATTTAGAAGATCCACAAAATATTGATATTGATTATACATTGAATCTTGTAATGAAAATTAATAGTCATTTTACTACAAACCTTATTTTTCAATCCATTTATGATGATAATGCCTTTGAAGGCTTTCAAATAAGAGAGGTTTTTGGGCTTAGTTTTAACTATGGCTTTTAGTTTTAAAATGCATTTATTGTTATCAATTGCAACGTTGTTTAAAGTTAATATTAACAGACCGCTTACCTTTTAATAACTTTAAATAAACTATTCTATTCGTTCATTTTTTCTTAAATTTAACTAGGAAATTAAAAAAGATGTGACTTTTTTAATTAAAAGTGGTCTTATTATTGCATATTTGCGCTCTTAAAAATTTAAATTTTAAAATATGAAAAAAGTAATTTTAGTATTTATATGTGTGTTTGGAATAACATTTATAAATGCACAAACAAAAGAAGAATTAAAAGCTGAACTAGCTCCTAAAAAAGATTCGATAGCCGCTTTACAAGCAAAAGTAAAAGCAATTCAAAGTAAAATTGATGCATTCCCAGGTTGGAAAAAAGGTGCCTTTGGAACAATTGGCGGAAATCTTTCTGGATTTGACAACTGGTATTCAAAAGGAAAACCTAATTCAGCCACAGGTAATATTGGTTTTACAGTAAATGCTTTTGCCAACCTTAAACAAGAGAAGTTTTTCTGGAGAAATTCTGCAAATGTTAATTTAAGCTGGGTAAAGTTTGATGATAAAGACGATCCTACAGACACTAAAGATTTTCAAGAAGCAACCGATGTATTTAGTATAACATCTTTATACGGACGTAAATTAAGTGAAAAATTTGCAATTTCAACTTTAGGTGAATATAAAACTACTATTTTAAGCAATTTTAACGACCCAGGTTATTTAGACCTTGGTTTTGGAGCAACTTGGACTCCAATTGCCGACTTGGTTGTTGTTATTCATCCAATGAATTACAACTTTGTATTTAGTAAAGGAGAAAGCGTTTTTGAATCATCTTTAGGTGCTAAAATAGTTGCTGATTATACAAAACAATTAGGTGCTGTAAAGTTTAAAACAAACCTTTCTGCATTTCAAAGTTATAAAAGTTCAGATTATTCTAATTGGACTTGGACAAATTCATTTGGTTATACTTTATGGAAAGGAATTGGTGTAGGTTTTGATTTAGGTCTAAGAAAAAACAAACAAGAGGCTCTAAATTATGCTTTGGCAGACGATACTGCTGCTACATTTGAAAATGTTGATAA
>CBDUKG010000083.1:0-10551 GCA_965367745.1 uncultured Flavobacteriaceae bacterium
GTTTATCAGGAAGTACATCTTACGATTTTACAGTGTACGCAAAAGATGCAGCAGGCAACACCTCTTTAGTTAGTAATACTGAAACTTTTACAACGTTGGCTGGTTCTACAACAACAACAAATATATTTTTCCAAGGCTTTGAAGGAACTGCAAATGATACTTGGAGTTACGGAATAACACCAACTAATTGTAATGACAGTGGAAATGATGTTTGGGATGTTGTTTCTAGTGTTGGTTCTTTAAGTGCAGCCAATACAGATACCAACTTTTTTGGAGTAAGAGATTTAGAAGGAAATTGTGGAACTGCAGATGGAGGTACAATTTCTTTTGGAGAAGTTAGTTTATCAGGGTATACTGATGTTACACTTACATTTGCAATTAATGTTGTAGGTTACGATGTATCAAATGGTGACATAATAACTTATGAAATCTTTCATGATAATGTTTCGCAAGGAGTTGTTACCGTTACTGTTGGTAGCCCATATAGCACAACAAATTGGGAGGAAATTTCTGTTGCAATACCAAACAGTGTTAGCACGGTGAAAATGGATGTTTATGTAAAACAAAATGGAGGGGATGACTATGCAGGAATTGATGATGTTCAATTGGTGGGCACAGATACAAGCGCTTTATCTGTTCAAGAATTTGTTGATAATTTGTTTACCATATATCCAAACCCAACTAAAACTAACAGCGCTACTATTGCTGTAAAAAAGAATACTTCTATTAACGCTATTCAATTATACAATTTACTTGGACAATTAATTGTAGATATAAAAGATCCAGCTGATTTTAACAGTAAGATTGAAGTTACAAATATTCCTTCAGGTTATTATATTGTAAAGGTGTTTAATGATAAAACTTATTCAACAAAAAGTTTGATAGTATAATAAATAAAAAAAGCGACTCAATCGAGTCGCTTTTTTTTGTCTATAATATAGATTCTCCATTTAAATCTGTGGTGAGTATTTCGCTCATATAATTAAAATAAGGTCGCATTGCTTTAAAACTTTCGTCTAATTCATCTAAAAAATTTGGAGCTAAAACTTCTTTTTCGCTAAAATTACGCACTACAATAAACTGTTTCATTCTAATTAGGTCAATATCTTCATGTTCTTTATCAAAACCTCTGGGCGCAGTTTTTAAAGATTCTCCTTGTAGTTTTCCAAAATGTTTAACAAATGTTTTGTTTCTTAGTATTGCTCTAATTTCAGAAGTGTCCATTTCAAACTCTTTTCTAATTCTCAATAAATCTTCTTTATTTGGTTCCCAAAATCCACCAGCTAAAAAACTTCCTTCTGGACTTATATGCACATAATAACCACCTCTTAATCTTTTAGTGGCTCTTGAAAATGATCCTGAAAAATGAATTTTATATGGAGTTTTATCTTTAGAAAACCGAACATCTCTATAAATTCTAAAAAACTTAAAAGCATCAATTGAATCGTGTAATTTTAAGCGTTCCATTAAAGTTTTGTAAAATTCCTTAGTCTTATTTTGTTCAATTTGAAATTGAGGTTTGTTTTCTGTAAACCAATCTCTATTATTATTTTCTTTCAATTTTTTTAAAAAAGCGAATGTTGATTTCTCTATGGTAGTCATTTATGATTTTTTTAGAAATTTCAATGTACAAAAAGAGTTTTCAAAAACCTTAATTCAAACTACAATTTTTTTCATTTTATACTTCTTTTCAATAAGACTAAAAATGAAACTAGCATTAAAGTTCTTTATTCAAAATTGATATATATCATTTTATCGGTTTGCTCTTTTGGGTAACTTTAATAAAGAAAAAGTAAAAATATGAAAAGGGCTTTTTTATTTTTAATAATAATTATACTATTGATAAATAGTTGTGGATCGTTTGTTTATATTTCAAAAACAGGCACCCCACCTCCACAATGGTATTATCCAAATAAGGTAGAAACAGTTAGATATATTTATTTTCCAGATTATGAAATTTACTATGATTTTTCTTTGAATAACTACCTCTACCTCAACGATGGAAATTGGCTACATGCTACTGTTTTACCAAAAAGGTTTTACGGGATTGATTTACAACGAAGCAAGCAAGTTAGAATTACAAATTATTATGGAGACGATATAAAAAAATACCATTGTGAAACTATTATTAAAAAAAGGAATTCTAATCCAAAACGGTATCATTAGTAGTTTCCCTTTTAGTTGAAATTTAATAACTTTTATCTAATTTTTTTAATATGAAAATTGAACATTTAGAAGAACGTATTAATGATTATAAAAATTCTATTAAAACTGTTGTAGAAAAAAAAATATGTTGGCAAACGCAAACAAAAGACTTACTTATTGCCACTCTAAATACTATTGTAAAAAAATATACTATTGGATGGCGTGTTCAAGAACTCAATTGGATAAATAGCAACGAGGCTATAAATATAACATTAGAATCTTTTCCAGATGATTTAATTGAAAGTACAAACAAAATACCTTCTTATCAGTTTATAAAAGGAGGTTCTTTGGTATTTTCACAGTCGCATAATGGAGATGTAAACGTTTTTATTTTATTCCCAATAGTTGAAAACGCAATAGACAATTCTAATGAAACAGCAATAGAAACCTACGCACCAGAGACAATTAATGAAAAACTAATTATAGAAAAAGTAGATGAATTTTTAAAAGAAATGATAAATTGGGAAGTTCCTTCATTAAAAAACAAAGTAGGATTTTAATTATTAAATTACCTTTTTTTAAGTGTAATGCATGTAATTTCTGGACGCATTCCTAACCTACCAGGATATCCCAACCAACCCAAACCTCGATTTACATATAAATATTGTTCTTTGATTTTATATAAACCTGCCCAATGTTTATATTTATATTTTATTGGACTCCATTTTTTACTTTTTATAGAAATACCTGCTTGCATACCATGTGTATGTCCGGAAAGTGTAAGTGCAATATATGTTTCTTCTAATACTTCTTTGCTCCAATGTGATGGATCGTGAGATAATAATATTTTAAACATTTCTTTAGGTACATTGGCTAATGCTTTTTGTAAATCTCCGTATTGCTTAAAAGGTGGAAGTCCCCAATTTTCAACACCAACAATAGCAATTTTGGTGGTTTTAAAAGTAACAACATCGGCTTCATTTAATAATAATTTAAAGTCAATTTTCTTATAAAAATAATGAAGTATTTCTTGATTTGTTAATTTGGCTTTTTCAGATTTCCACGAACTATAATCGCCATAGTCGTGATTTCCCAGTACTGCAAATTTACCTGTAGTTGCTTCCAATTGCTTAAAAACGGTGCTCCAACCTTTTAATTCCCAAGCATAATTATTTACTAAATCTCCTGTAAAAAAAATAAAGTCGGGTTTTAATTCATTTATTGTAAGAATAGCTCTGTCTAAAATATGGTATCTAAAATTAAAACTACCTAAGTGAAGATCTGAAATATGAACTATTTTTAATCCTTCTAGATCCTTTTTTAGTTCTTTAAACCTAATTGTAACTTTATGTGTTTTAAAGCGGTACAAAGCTCTAAAAATACTGTATACTATTATGAAAAAGGGTAAAAATCCCGCAAACAATCCAAGAAATGCCAAAACAATTAAAGAAACTACATCAGAAAAAAAAGTATTGGTTAAATTTATTATTGTACTAAAAATTACAAAAATAAATTTAGGAATTAAAGAAGAAATTACGAGCCCATACAACCAAGAAGTAAATAATTGTTTTCTATGAGGATTAAATGCGTTTACGTTAATTTTTAAGAAAATTATTGAACTAATTAAACCAATGGTAAAGAGCCAAAAAAATATATAAATCAATATTTTTAAAAAGGAAAAAGGAATTAGTTGTGTTATAGAAAGCAGCCAATAAAAAGCAACAACATCAACAATAAGAATTAATAAACACAATAAAATTATAATATAAAGCGGATAACTTCGCATACAATTTATGTTTTTATATTTCTACGTTTATCTTTTATTGCCCAATAAATTCCTCTTACACCAGCAACCCAATTATCGTACATAAAAATAAGTGTAATTTCTTCTATCGTTTCCAATATTCCTATTACAATCATTACATAAAATAGCCAGTAAATTGGTTCAAAAAACAACAACCAAAGTATAAAAGCACTCTGTACAATTGCAGATAATTTCGCTAAATACGTGTGAAAAGCAGTTGCCTTACCATATTTTAAAAAAGCAATTAACATTTGAATAAGGTAGGGAGAAAATGAAATAATTATTAACACATAATTAGTTTTAATAAAATCAAATTCAAATATTAAAATTCCCACCAAACCAAGTGTAAACGTAATTTGATCCCCAAAAGAATCTAATTGAGAGCCTCTAGGGCTTGTGATTTGTAATTTTCTTGCAATAAAACCGTCAATAGCATCGGTGCAGTAACTTATTAATAAAAACCACGTAAAAAGGTTTCTTTCATTTAAAATTAACAAAACTATTAGCAAAGGCGCTGCCGCAATTCTATAAAATGAAAACCAATCTGCAATGTTAAAATTTTTAAAAGTTAGCATTTCTTAATTTTTTTTTATTCACTCATTCTTTATTTTAAAATAGTACAATTTAAAATGATATTCAGCATAAATTTAAAGCCTTACCCAACAATACAAAATGATAATTATCAATTAATTATAAAAATAAAGTGTAAAATATTCTATAGTTAACAATTTTTTTCCGAAATTTAATGTGCTTAACAAATTAGAATTTGTTGTATGTTTTTTCAAAATCGAAATATTTTTGATATTCTTTTTGAAGCAATTCCAGAAGGAATAATTATAGTTGATGAGGCTCAAACTATATTAGCAGCCAATGCATCTGCAGAAACAATGTTTGGTTATAAAAAAAAAGAGCTTTCTAATAAAAAATTAGATGTTTTAATTCCTCAAAAATACCATTCTCATCATAAACATCATTTTGCTGGTTTTATTAAAAGTAATAACATCAGAAAAATAACACACAATTCGAATTTAACAGGTGTTAAAAAGAATAATACACAATTTCCAATTGAAATTGGTTTAAACCCATTTTCTGTGGAAAATAATAATTTTGTACTTGCTTTATTAATAGATATTACCGTTCGCAAAAAAAACGAAAAAAAAATTGAGACCTTAAATACACTATTAGAAAAACAAGTAACACAAAGAACCTTAGAACTAAAAAATACTATAAAACAATTAAAGCTGCTTAATTTAGACTATAAACAAGAAATAGTTAAAAGAATTGAGGCGGAAAATAAAATTAAACTCGCTCTAAAAAAAGAACAGGAACTTAGCAATCTTAAAACCAAATTTTTAACATTAGTTTCTCATGAGTTTAAAACGCCCTTAAGTGGCATTTTAACTTCAACTATGTTATTAAATAAATACCAACTTAAAAGCGAGCAAAATAAAAGAGCAAAACATATAAAAACCATAGAAAGTAAAGTACATTATTTAAATAATATTTTAAACGATTTTTTATCTGTAGAACGCATAGATGCTAGCCAAGTAAACTATAAAATCACAAAATTTAATTTAAGTACAGTTATAAATGAAGTTGTTTACAATACCAATATG
The DNA here is from genome assembly GCA_965367745.1 of uncultured Flavobacteriaceae bacterium. GTDB lineage: Bacteria > Bacteroidota > Bacteroidia > Flavobacteriales > Flavobacteriaceae > Lutibacter. The sequence goes on from CBDUKG010000083.1 coordinate 5,566, forward strand.
CTTTTAAAAAGTGGTCAAAAAATTACCATCCCTCAAAACACCGACAACTTTATTTTAGAACAAGATGAAATTATTTTAGAACTAATTTTATCTAACTTAATGTATAACGCAGTAAAATATTCACCAGAAAATTCAACCATAGATCTTAAAATAATTAAGAATGGAAAAAATATTCAATTTATAATTATTGATAAAGGAATTGGAATCCCCTTAAAAGATCAAAAATATATATTTAATCGATATTTCCGAGCTGAAAATGCACTCAATACCCAAGGAACAGGCATTGGTTTAAGTATTGTAAAAGCTCATGTAGAGAATTTAGGCGGAACCATAAGTTTTAAAAGTAAAGAACATAAAGGTTCTGTCTTTACACTTAAACTACCTATAATAAATACGTTATGAAAAAAGTATTATTAATTGAAGACGATACAGTTGTAAGAGAAAATACTGCAGAACTTTTAGAACTCGCAAACTATACAGTAATTACCGCTGATAACGGTAAAACTGGAGTTGCTAAAGCTAAAAAACACTTGCCAGATATCATAATTTGCGATATAATGATGCCCGAATTGAATGGCTATGGCGTGTTACAAATACTCTCTAAAGAAAAATCTACAAGATTAATACCCTTTATATTTCTTTCAGCTAAAACAGAACATAAAGATATTAGGAAAGGAATGGATTTGGGAGCAGATGACTACATAACCAAACCTTTTGATGAATCTGAAATTTTTAGCGCTATTGAGAGTAGACTTGCTAAAGTAGCCATATTTAATGAAAAAAGAGAAAAACAAAAAATTGAAAAAGCTACGGAAATTGAGGTGGATGAAAATGAAATAAAAACAATTGATCAATTAAAAAACTATTTTATAGAGAATGTTGAAGAGTTTTCATTTCAACCAAATGATATGATTTATAATGAAGGTGATAACTCTAATTATGTTTATCTAATTAATACAGGAGTAGTTAAAACATATAAAATAGACGAACAAGGCAAAGAATTAATAACTTCTATTAATAAAGAAAATGATTTTTTTGGATTTACATCATTTACACATAACATAAATTATAAAGAATCTGCAGCAGCAATTGAAAATGTTACAACCTTTAGATTAACAAAAAACGAACTTCAACATTTGTTAGAAAAAAATCATTTTTTAACATTAGAACTAATAGATTACCTATCTGATAACGTATCTGAAATAAAAGAACATTTATTAGAAATGGCTTACAGTTCCGTTAGAAAAAAAACGGCAAGTACAATTTTACAATTTTCAAAAAAAATAAAAAAATCTCCAACTGATAATCCTAAAATTTCTAGAAGTGATTTAGCTAGTATTGCTGGTATTGCAACCGAAACATTTATTAGAACCCTCTCCGATTTTAAAAAAGAAGGTATTATAGAAATTGTTGGAAGGAATATAAAAATTATAAATATTGATAAATTAAAAAAGATTAAATAAGTTAATTATTTAATAGAATTGATAATTATCATTTAGCACGTTATTTTTCAGTATTAAATTAGAGTATTAAAAAACACTTATTAAAATGAAAAATATACTAATACCAACCGATTTTTCAGAAAACTCCTGGAATGCAATTAAATATGCATTACGTTTTTTTAAAAAAACTCCTTGTAATTTTTATTTATTACACGTAACATTAATACCAAATTATGCTGCCGGGGATGTGCCAATAATTCCAACAGAAATTGTACTTGAAAACACATTATTAAAGCAAGCTAAAAAAGGGTTAAAACAATTGCAAAAAAAAATTCAAGAAAAAGTTCCTAATCCAAACCATCATTTTTTTTCACTTTCTAAGTACAATTTTTTTATTGACGCCGTTAGAGCAGAGGTTAAAGAAAAAAATATTGATTTAATTGTGATGGGAACCAAAGGTGCTTCTGGATTAAGTGAAGTAATAGTTGGAAGTAATACAGGCGATTTAATAACAAAAATTAAATGTCCCGTTTTCATAATACCCGAAAATGCAGTTTTTAAAATACCTCAAGAAATAGCATTCCCTACAGACTATAACATTTTTTATGAACCCTCAATTCTAAAAAATATTTCCGAATTTATTAAAATGCACAATGCTGCTATTAGGGTTTTGCACATTGTAAAGAAAAACGAAACACTAACAGAGTTTCAATTGGGGAATAAAGATTTTTTGAATGATTATTTTTTAGACGAAAACCATAGTTTTCATAGAATTACAAATAAAAAAATTGAAAATGGTGTACAGTGTTTTGTTGAAAGTAGAAATATTGATTTAATTATAATGATTGCAAAAAACCTAAACCTTTTTCAGCGTATTTTATTTAAACCTACTGTTGAAGAAATTAGTTATCATATAGAAATTCCATTTCTTGTGTTGCACGAATAAATTTTAATATTATGGAAAATATATCACTTTTTTTAGCAAAATTTTGGGGTTGGTATTTAATAATTTTTTTCTTTATTTTAAGTTTCAACCCAAAAAGAATTGTGCAAATAATTAAAGATCTAGAAGATCAGAAATTTACAATTATAATTTCATTTTTATCCATAATTATTGGGCTACTAAACATCTTATTTCATAATTTATGGAAAAGCGATTACCGACTAATTATTACACTAATAGGTTGGTTTGCTTTGGTAAATGGATTGGCACTATTTATATTTCCAAAACATACCATTTCCTGGATAGATTATATGAATATAAAATTTGTACAAGTATTGTATATTCTCCTCTTTTTTATCGGAATTTTTCTTTTAAATATAGGGTATGGCATAATTTTATTGTAATAAAATAGCTGATAACAATCATACTTAAAATTGATGGACATCATTTAATTTTTAAAACCAACACTTTACTTTTGAGTAGTAAATTAAAAATAAGTTCTTTGATAGTCAAATAAAAACTTTTAATTTATAAACTTTAAATAATTATAAGATTTTAAGGTGGTGTTATAGGTTATAATTTTAGCATTGTTTTTAAAAGCACAATTTTAAAATTGTTTAAATGGTTAGTTCACACTTAAAATCTTATAGAGGAAACAGGAAGTTTCGATTTCCTGTTTCTTAAAAAAAAGAGTTTTAGTAGTTTTTAATTAGTAGATTTTTAAAATGGCATATTAAAATAACCATTTTTATAAATTGTTAGAAAGTTAAACACTTAACCTCTTTTAGAAGAAGTTGTCTAAAAAATAAATTTAAGTAGTTATTAGCAGTAAAAAGAAATCCGTTTATAAAAAATTAGATTAAATTACTGTTACTATAAATAAATCCTTTTAAACAACTTCTTCTTATAATAATTAAAACGAATTAGAAAAAGTGCTGCATTAATTATTGTGCAGTTTTTAAAGAGCGTAAAAATGCTATTTAATTACATTTGTTTGGGTTAATTTTGAAATAAAGTATATTCAAAATAGTAATTTAAATAGTATAATAAAACTCTTTAGCAGGAAACAGGGAACCTAAAAAATTCCCTGTTTCTTATTTTAATTTAAACTATAAAACTATGAAAATTAGCGTACAATTTGAAAAAATGACAACCAATCAATCTGTTGAAAATTTGGTAATTAAAAAACTTCAAAAACTTAACAAAAAATTTGATTGGATTATTACTGCAAACACATTTTATAAATTAGAAAAAGACCCAAAAGGGAAAGGCAAAATCTGTAGAATAGAATTAAGTCTTCCTGGGCCAAAAATAGTTGCATTTTCTAACGAAGAAACTTTTGAAGAGGCTACAGACGAAACTATTCGCGATTTAAAAGTACTTTTAAATAAAAGAAAAGGAGAAATGAAACCCTTTGCTTAAAAATGGAGCTCATCTATTTTTAAATTTGCATTCGCTTTTTTTAACAAATCAATAACCTGAGTATCATTAACTTGTGTAAATACTTCAAAAAATTGACCAACAGCCTGAAAATCTCTAGGTTCTAACAAACAAATAGTCACATCTACAGCAGATAAGGCTTTAATCTTTTTTAATGCTGAAGAAGGAGCTACCGGAAGTGCTACAATTATTTTTAAAGGTGCTGCAAGTTTAATTAGCTCTATACTCGCAATTAAGGTATTTCCTGTTGCAACACCATCATCTACAATAATTACAGTTTTATTTTTAAAATTAATTGGTTTTTTAGTACCATAAAATAGCTGTTGCCGTTGTTTTAAAATACCTCTTATATTTTTAATCTCTTTTTCAATATATTTATTTGAAATTCCTGGCACAGCTTCACTTAAAATATAACTATCTAAAGTTACCGCTCCTATTGCGTATTCCTTATTAAAAGGATGTCCTATTTTTTTTGAAAGAACAATTTCTAATGGAAGGTTTAATTTTTTACAAATTTGGTATCCTACAGGAACACCACCTCTAGGGATTGCAACAATTACAGTGTCTTTTTTATTACTATAATTTACCAATTTATCTGCCAATAAGATACCCGATTCCTCTCTATTTTTAAACATCACATAAATATTTATTAAACCATGCTTCTGAAAGTTCGGCTACAATTTCTAATTTACCATATTCTTCAAATAAATGAGAAGCACCTTCAATAATTTTAAGTTCACAAATACCAGAAATATTAGCTTTTGCAATTTTATTTAATTCAATTACAGCTTCATCTTTTTCTCCAACTAATAATAAAGTTGGTGTTTTAACTTTGTTAAGTATGCCAAATGCAAGATCTGATCTGCCTCCTCTTGAAACAATAGCTTTAATAAATTTATTAGACATACTTGCTGCAGTTAATGCAGAAGCTGCACCTGTACTAGCGCCAAAATAACCAATGCTTAAATGTTTAGTTTCTTTATTGTTCCTCACCCATTTTGTAACCTTGGCTAATCTATTCGAAAGTAAATTAATATTAAATCTGTTTTCGTAAATAAGATCTTCCTCCGTAGTTAAAAGATCGAAAAGTAGGCTAGAAAAACCCATATTCAATAATAAACCAGCAACATAATTATTTCTAATACTTAACCTACTACTTCC
>CBDUKG010000084.1:0-10540 GCA_965367745.1 uncultured Flavobacteriaceae bacterium
GGTAACAAATCGTAATAGGTTTTATCGTTATAAAAACTGATTCCAACAATTTTATTGATATAATTAAATAGTTCTTTGGAAGTTGCATTTTCATCTGGAATTTCTTCACAACTTCCTCCCCATTGCCAAAAAGAAAATGGAAATTCTAAAACCGCATATTCCAATGCCTCTTCAGTAGATAATTCTGTAAAACTCATTTCTTTTTCATTAGCATACTTTGAAATTTCAACCAAAATAGCATCTCTGTTTTTCAAAACCTCCCTCTGAAATGCAACAATTTTAGCCCTACATTCATCTGTTCCAATAGTATTAATATGGTTTTCAGTTCTTATATCTTCTTGAGTATTAATTAATGGCGCAACATAAGGCACAGCAACATCTACATCCCAAGGATATTTACTTTTATGTATTAAAACTGTTTCTCCACCTTTACTAATTCCTGTTGAAATCCATTTCCCGGTATATAGTCTTTTTAATTTTGTAATTATTTTATGATAATCTTCAATGGCTAAATCATTTTTTAAATACTGCCAAGGAATGGAATCTGGGCGCGATTTTCCATAAAAACGATATTCTACCTGCACCTGATTTCCCTTAAATATTTTACTTAATTCATACGTTCTTGGAGTTGCGTCATATCCTTCAGTTATAAAAACAGTTGGTTTGGATTCATCTACATGAGACAAATAAAAATAATGCTTAAATGTTCCTGCAGCTAAATTTTTATGATCTAACGGTTGGTCTAAAACTATTTGATAAGCTTTTGTAAAATGGTCTGTTAATGCCATTTTAGTAACCTCAGCATTTGGAAATAACTTTTCTATTTTCTGTTGAAATGTTAATATTTCAACAGGTTCTAAACGAACTCTACAACCAACAATAATTGTGCTAAGAGCAATAAATAAAATAAAGGATTTAATTTTTTTCATGAAATGGTTTTAAAGATTTGAAGCTAGCTACTAAAAAGAACATTAAACATACTAACTTCAACTAATAATTTGATATTTTAACAAAAATAAGAATTAAATTCACACAAATTTTGAATAATTTAGTTTATCCTATTTTTTAAAAATTATTAACTTATAATGAATTACAATAGCATTAAAATAACTACAACTGAAGCTGAAAATATACTTTTCAATATTTATAATTTAAAAGGAAAAGCGGCTGAACTTCCTGGAGAATTAGATTTTAACTTCAGAATTAAAATTGAAAATTCAACTAGTTATGTTTTAAAAATCTCAAGACCAAATGAGGATTTAGAGTACATCGATTTTCAACAAAAGCTATTAAAATATATTGAAAAAAAAGACTCAAATTTAACTGCTCCAAAAGTTATTGTAGATTCAAAAGGAAATAATATTTCTGAAATAAAAGATGCTAATGGGAGCCCTAGAAAAGTGCGTTTACTCACTTGGATTTCTGGGAGAATTTGGAATACGGTTAATCCACAATTAGACAATTTACGTTTTAGTTTAGGAAGTAAATGTGGCTTGTTAACAAAAGCGCTACAAGGGTTTGAGCACCCAAAAGCAACAAGAAATTTTGATTGGGATATTGCGCAATCACTTTGGACAAAAAAACACTTAAATTTATTCAATTCTGAAGAAACAGCAATTATTTCTCACTTTCAAAATCAATTCGAAAATAATCTAGCATCTTATTCAAAATTGAGAAAATCGGTAGTTCATAATGATGCAAACGACCATAATATAATTGTTTCAAAAAATTTAATTAACCCAAAAGTTGAAGCAATAATTGATTTTGGTGATGCCATAAATACACAAATAATTAATGATGTAGCAATTGCACTGTACACTACTATAAACTACAACAATCCGTTAGCAGCAGCTTTGCCAATTGTAAAAGGGTACCATAATTCTTTTCCATTAAAAGAAGATGAATTAGAGCATTTATATACTGCTGTGGCGATGCGTTTAATTATTTCAATAACAAAATCTGCAATTAATAAAATAAATGAACCAGATAACGAATATTTACTCATAAGCGAAAAACCCGTTAGGGAAACTTTAAAAAAATGGAGAAATATTTCTTCTGAATTTGCACAATACAGTTTTAGAAACGTATGCGATTTTACGGCACATCCAAATGAAGAAAAGTTTAAGAAATGGGCTTCAGAAAGTAATTTTCAACTAACAGATTTGTTTCCAACAATTCAAAAAAATGAAATTCAACCATTAGATTTAAGCGTTTCCAGTACTTGGATTGGGCATCAAAAAGAATTTAACGATTTAGATTTATTTGAATATAAAATCAACAAATTACAAGCTAAAAATCCATCAAAAATAATTGCTGGCGGTTATTTAGAACCACGTCCACTTTACACCTCAACAGATTTTGATACCATTGGGAATAGTGGAAGAGAAAGTAGAACCATCCATTTAGGAGTCGATTTTTGGTTGCCTGCCCAAACTCCCGTACACGCATTATTTAATGGTGAAATTGTAGTTTGTTATAACAATGCTGGCAATAAATTATATGGTGGTCTCATAATTTTAAAACACACAATTAAGAATCTTGAATTTTACACATTGTATGGGCATTTAAGTATTGAAAGTGTTTCCACCAAAAAAGTTGGAGACAAAATTGAAAAAGGCGATTGTATTGGTTATTTAGGGAATAGAAAAGAAAATGGCAGTTGGGTACCTCATTTACATTTTCAAATATTGCTTTCACTATTAGATTATAAAAACGATTTTCCAGGTGTTGCTAATTTTAAAGAAATTGAAGTTTGGAAAAGTGTGTGTCCAAATCCTAATTTATTGTTTAAAACAACAGGACTTCAACCTAAAAAAACGATTTCAAATACTGAATTAATTAATTTTAGAAAACAACATTTAGGTAAAAGTTTAAGTCTGCAATATAACACTCCCATTAAAATGGTTCGTGGGACTGGAGCGTATTTGATGGATACAATTGGAACAAAATATTTAGATACAGTAAATAATGTAGCACATGTGGGTCACGAACATTTTTCGGTAGTAAAAGCTGGTCAAGAACAAATGGCGTTAATAAATACAAATTCACGCTATCTACACGAAAATATAAATGAGCTTACTCAAGAAATTTTAAAAACTCTACCTCCTGAATTAAACGTGCTCCATTTTGTGAATTCTGGTAGCGAAGCCAATGAACTTGCTATTAGAATGGCAAAAGCTACAACTGGAGAAAAAGATATAATCGCTTCAGAAGTTGGTTATCATGGTAATTCTAATAAATGTGTTGACATTAGCTCTTATAAATTTGATGGAAAAGGAGGTAATGGCGCTCCAGAACATACTCATATTTTCCCTTTACCTAATAGTTTTAGAGGAAAATACACGGGTAATACTACTGGAAAATTATATGCTAATGAAGTTGAAAAATGTATTGAAAATATTCATAAAAAAGACAGGAATGTGTCCGCATTTATTATTGAACCTACAATAAGTTGTGGCGGACAAATTGAATTACCAGAAGGATTTTTAGAACAATCTTACAAATTGATTAGAAAAGCTGGTGGCGTTTGTATTTCCGATGAAGTACAAACTGGTTGCGGAAGAATGGGGAAAACATTTTGGGGTTTTCAATTACATAATGTAGTTCCAGATGTTGTAACTATTGGAAAACCATTAGGTAACGGTCATCCAATTGCTGCGGTAGCTTGTACCCAAGAAATTGCAGATAAATTTGCAAACGGAATGGAATATTTTAATACGTTTGGAGGAAATCCAGTTTCGTGTGCAATTGCTACTGAAGTTCTAAAAACAATAAAACGAGAAAATTTACAAGAAAACGCTTTAAAAGTTGGCGATTTTTTAAAAAATGAATTGAAACTACTTGCCAAAGATTTTCCAATTATTGGTGATGTTCGAGGACAAGGATTGTTTTTAGGAATCGAATTGGTTGATAGTAATTTAAAGCCATTAGCTGAGCAAACCGATTATTTAGCAAACAGAATGAAAGACCACAAAATTTTAATGAGTGTTGATGGCCCAGACCATAATGTTTTAAAAATAAAACCTCCAATTATTTTTACTGAAGAAAATGCTAAAGAGCTCTTATTTTATTTACGAAAAATACTGGCAGAAGATTTTATGCGCTCAATTTAAATCAATCGTTTTTCAATATATCTAGAATTCATAATTCTTAAAGCTCCCATATATTTCATTTTAAATGAAACCACATCTCCTACCTTATATTTTTTTCGAGAATTATCTAAATCTACCACTAACATATCTGAACTTGCACCAATAAATGTTAATTTTTTATCTACAGGAATCAAAAAATCAGTTGTAGCAATATCTAATAAACCAATATCTAAAATTGCTCTTTTATGTGTATTTCCATAATCATCAGGGTTAATTTCTAATAATTCTCCAGATGGATTTTCTTCCAAATCACCATAAGGTAATACTGGCTTTTCTGTAATTTCAATTATTTCTGTATTCAATAAAAAAACATCGTTTTTCATTTTAGGAATGGTCTTATTAGAGAATAAATCAATTCCAAAAAATAAAGTTTCACCAATTCTAAAATGATTTACTCCCTTAGGAATTTGTTGTTTTTGTAACAAAGGAATCATAACTGAGGAACCTCCGGTTACATTTTCAATTTTTTTTCCGAATTTGGCTTCAATCAACTGTTCGTACAAACTCAATTGAATTAATTTATCTTTACTTGGCATAACACCACTTAAACAATTTAAATTTGCTCCTATACCAACAACTTTTATATTTGGTAAGTCAAAAACTTTTTTGTAGAAATCCAATAAATGTTCTCCTAAAATGCCTTCGCGCAAATCACCAAGTTCTATCATAATAATTATACGATGTACTTTATTTTGATTTTTTGCTTCTTCAGATAACCATTTTATAGTTGAAAATTCCGTGTTAAAACTCACATCTGCATATTTAACTATGCTTTTAATACTTCTTTTGGCAGGAGGTTTAATATAAATAGTTTCAACCTTTGGATTTATAGATTTTATAGTTCTAAGATTTGTAAGTCGTGCATCGCAAACTTGCTCTTCTCCTAACGATAATATAAATTCTAAGAATTGTTTATGCCCACATAGCATCTTTACTACAGGAGCCCACTCTTTATCATGTTTTTTAAAGAGATTACTCAAATAATTATAATTAGTCTCTAAAGATTTTTTATTGAGTGTTACAAAGGCCATGATTTAATTTTTTATTGATAAATAATGGAAAAAAGCTATTCCATTTAAAATTGAATTAAACTAAATGGCGTGAATATTTCACAGTCAAGTTTATTAAAAAATGACAAAATATGGACGTATTTCTTTACAACTATCTTTATAAAATATTTTAGTTTTCTTTAAATAGTAAATCCCTATTTCAAGAACTAAAATCATGTATATTACAAAGACAGTAATGTCTAGAATTTCCATAACTAATTTCGACTATTTTTTTAAGCGCATTTCTAAATATTTGTTTTCAAAACCTAGTTTTTCATACAAAATTTTTGCTGGATTATTTGGCTCAACGTGAAGGGCTATATCTCCATCGGCAATTTCAATTGCCTTTTTCATTAATTCTTTTCCTACTCCTTTGCCTCTAGCGTTATTATGTACAGCTATATAAACTAGAATATTTTCAGGAATATAGCCTTCCATTCCAGTTTTATTAACTATGGTTATTCCTAAAGTTTCAGTTTCATCATTAAAAACTAAAACAAAACCACCTAGTCCATTAATTGAATCTTTTACGGCAAAATTTAAACACTTTAAAATAGCATCTTTTTCATCTCCATATTCTTCTAAATGATTATATAGAAATTGTACAATTGTTTCTTTTTCTTGCTTAGTTGGTTTAGAATCTTTATTGTAAATTTTAAACTTCTCCATTACTAAAATACTATTGATTTTCTTGATCTCGTAAATGCTGTTTATAGGCAGCTTTTTCTATTTGTCTTCTTCTTTTTACAGACTTTTTAGTAAATTGTTTATTCTCTCTCAATTGATTCAAAACCTTTGTGTTTCTAGTTTTTCTTTTATAGCGCTTTAAAGCTCTATCAATATTCTCACCTTCTTTTACAGGAATTATTAACATATATATTTTTTGTTTTTTTATGATTTCTGCTAAAATACAAAATAGTTTCTATGGAAACTATTTTTCACATTGATATTAATTTTCAAATAAATACAACTTTCAATGTACACAGTAACGTATTGTACTAATAATATACATAAACAATAGTTTCTGCAGAGTGTTTAAAGAATGATAAAAAAGTACTTTACTTTTCGGATGAAAATTCTTCGACAGTAATTATTGGTGAAGCCTCTAATTCCTCAACCTCCATAATCTGAGTTAGTAAATCAATTCCCTCAATAATAGTTTGAAGTTTTTCAGGTGGAAGTGCTTGTAATTTTTCACTTAACTTTTGCTGAAAAGTAATGGGAGCAGATTGCAGTAAATCCATTCCGCTGGCAGTTAGTGAAATAAGTGTAACTCTTTTATCTGATTCCTTTGGAAGTTTTGAAATGAATCCTTTTTTTTCTAAGCGTCTTAAAATTCCAGAAATTGTACTGGCATTTAAATTTAAAAATGCTTTAAGTTTAGCAGCATTTGTTTTAAAATTTTCTTGTTCTGCTAAAAACTGCAAACACAAAAGTTGGGGAATACTTACGCCCTGCTCCTTTTCTACACGCTTGCTTTCTATGTTAACCGAGCGTACAATTTTCCGCAATCTTATAAGGATATCAATAAAATTCATTTTTCAAAATTACAAAAATTTGATTAGTTGATTAGTTGATTAGCATCTAACAATATCTCAAAATGCATTATGCAATGCTTTAATTACTATTATTTAATTTTTCTATATAATCTAATATCCTTTTTTCAAGGATATTAAGTGTAACCGTCCCCTCTTCTAAAATAATCTCATGAAATTGACGAATATCAAATTTAGGACCTAATTCTTTTTCAGCCAACTCTCTAAGTTCTCTTATTTTTAATTCTCCAATTTTATAAGAAAGTGCTTGTCCTGGCCAAGAAATATAACGATCAATTTCTGTGTTTACTTCGTGAATAGAAAGTGCAGTGTTCGATTTTAAATACTCGACAGCTTCTGCTCTAGTCCAATTTTTTATATGAATTCCGGTATCTACTACCAATCTACAGGCACGCCACATTTCATAGGTATATTTTCCAAATTCTTCATAATGAGTTTCATAAATTCCCATATCATTTCCTAAAAATTCTGAATACAATCCCCAACCTTCTCCGTAAGCAGATAAGTATAAATTTTTTCTAAATTGTGGAATTTCATCACCCATTTCGCTATTTAAACTCATTTGTAAATGGTGACCTGGAACTGCCTCGTGTAATGTTAATGCTGGTAAGACATACAAAGGTCTGCTCGGTAAATCGTAAGTATTTACCCAATAATAACCAGGTTGTGTGCTACTACTTGGTGGACTATACCTACCGGTTGTGTATTTTGGTGCAATTACAGCCGGAACAGGCGCAACACCGTAAGGTTTTCTAGGTAATGTTATAAAAAACTTAGGCAACTGTGCGTCAACTTTTTTTGCAATATTACGTGCTTCCTTTAATAAATCACCCCCTGTTTTGGCATAAAATTGTGCATCTGTTCTTAAAAAAGTAAAAAACTCAGAAAATGAACCTTTAAACCCTACTTCCTCAATTATTTGCTGCATTTCAACTTTTATTCTAGCAACTTCTTCTAATCCTTTTTGGTGCACTTCTTCTGCTGAAATTTTTAATGTTGTATAATATTCAACTCTGTTTTGATAATAAGCTGTTCCATTTGGCTGATTTGAAACTCCGCCATGTTCTCTTGTTTTTACAAAATATTCGTTTTCAAAAAAGTCTTTTATGATTTTAAATTGTGGAATCACTTTAGTTTCAATAGCGATTTTAGCTGCAGTTAACAAGGAATCTTTTTTTTCTTGAGTACTATTACTAGCTAAATTTTTAAACGGTGAATAATAAAAACTATCTTCAAAATTTTCAACAATTTGACTATTGTACGTTTCTTCAAAATCATTAAAAATAATTTTTGGTTGCGAAATTCCTTTTTCCAATCCTTCTCGCATTAATGTAATATGTTGCAAAACAAAATCAGGTATCGCGTTTAATTTATTTAAATAACTCACAAATTGCTGATGCTTGGCAAAATCACGAACTTCATAAGGTAAACTTGTATGAAAACCTGCATCGGATAATAACGGATTTAAATAAGCTTCATATTCATAAAAATCAATTTTTTCTTGAAGTATAAATTTTAATAATGCTGCTGATATTTGTTCAGATTCGGTAAGTTCATCTAATTTTACACATCCAAAATATTGCAATTGTTGTTCAGCAAAATCGGCTTCACTTTTATAATATTCTTTTGTAAAAACTCCTAATGGAAATTCAGTTTTATCGAAACCTTGATGTTCTTCATAAGATCTAATTAAAATATTTAATTCTGAAGAAGAATCACCACATGTTTCATTTCCATTATTGCAAGAAATAAAGACTGTTATTAAACAACATAAACTTAGAATATACTTCATATTTTTAAATTTTTTTAGTTGTTTGCTTCCCATCAACCAAACGAGAAATATTTAAAGGGTTTTGGTTTTTTAATTCTTTAGGCAATAATATATCTGGCCAATTTTGATAACAAAATGGACGAACCCAACGTTTTATTGAATTTACTCCAACCGCTGTAAATCTGCTATCTGTTGAAGCAGGATAAGGCCCGCCGTGCACCATTGCTTCACAAACTTCAACTCCTGTTGGAACGCCATTAAAAATAATGCGTCCTACCCTATTTTGAAGTGCATTTATAATTTCAAAATATGATTCTAATTCATTTTCAGCTAAAATAGTTCCGGTTAATTGTCCTTCTAATTTAAAAATTATAGTTTCTAATTGTTCAACATTTTCACATTGAACAACCAAAGAAAAAGGGCCAAAAACCTCTTGATGCAATTTCGTATTTGCCAAAAACGTAGCACCATCTACAGTTGTTATAATTTGACGACCATAATTTTCAGGCACTTGTTTTTCATTACTTACTATTGTTTTTAAACCAGATTGTGTTTGCATTTTAGTTTTATTGCTTTCAAAAGCACCAATAATATTAGGATGCAACATACAAACAGGTTCAATTTTCATAATTTCTTTAGCTAAATTCTGAATGAATTTGGTTAAATCCTTGCCTTTAATTCCCAAAATTAATCCTGGATTTGTACAAAATTGCCCGGCACCTAAAGTAATTGAACTTGCATATATTTTTGCCCAATGCGCGCCTTTTGCTTTGGCTGCGTTTGGTAATAAAATTACAGGATTTACACTTCCCATTTCGGCAAAAACTGGAATTGGTTCTGGACGTTGTGCCGCTAGGTTGTACAAGCTTCTACCTCCACTAATACTGCCTGTAAATCCAACAGCTTTTATTGCAGGATGTTTTACTAAAGTTGTTCCTACTTCAATTCCGCTACTATTTAAATTTGAAAATACGCCATTTGGCATTCCAGTTATTTCAGCAGCTTTGATAACCGCATAGGCTACCAACTCTCCGGTTCCAGCATGCATTGGGTGCGATTTCACAATTACAGGACACCCAGCAGCCAAAGCTGCGGCTGTATCTCCACCAACGGTTGAATATGCCAACGGAAAATTACTTGCTCCAAAAACTACTATTGGACCTAAAGGAACTAGCATTTTACGTATATCTACTTTTGGAGTTGGCTTTCGAGTCAGATTTTCAGAATCAATAGTGGCTTCTACCCAAGAACCTTCTTTTACTAAATTTGCAAAAGATTGCAATTGAAAAAGGGTTCTTTCTCTTTCGCTTATTGCTCTTTCTTTAGACAATCCAGATTCAGAACAATATATTTCTATCAACTCATCTCCTAAAGCTGTTATTTGGTTTGCTATTTCATATAAAAATTTACTTTTTTTAGCACCCGAAATTGTTTTAAATGTTTTAAAAGCTTCAGTTGCTAATGTTGTTGTTATTTCAATTTCTAAATCAGAAACTTCAGTAAAAACAACCTCGTTTTCTTGGTTAGTTTTTGGATTAAAGGTTTTAAAAGTTTTTATCCCTGTGGATGCCAAAACATTTCCTATGTAGTTTTTACCTGTAATCATAAAAGTAGTTTATTGTTTTCTCAGTGATAACATATAACAATTAAAATGGCTGAATTGTTATCTGGATAAAGGTACTTAATTTAGCTAATTAATTATTGCAATTTTTAAATGCTTTTTTAGACAAAAACATTTTCTAATCTTTTAATAGTATTATTTTACCTTGGATTCTTTATTTATTTAAAAAAATAGATTAATATTGTTGTATATTTTAGTTTTATGAAAGTTTTACCCTTTACAATTCCAAAACCTGAAAATGTAACGTTGTATACTGAACATTATAAAGGTGAGAATTTTTATGAAAAATTACACCAACATAAAGAAATACAAATAAGTTTAGTAATTGCGGGTGAAGGCACCTTTGTTATTGGCGATTGTGTAGGTGATTTTAAACAACATGATATTTTTGT
>CBDUKG010000085.1:0-10452 GCA_965367745.1 uncultured Flavobacteriaceae bacterium
TCTTGGATGAGATTTAACAAATAATCTAAAGAAATTTCATCATCGTCGATGTCAACAACCACCTCATCAGGAATTTCTTCAGTAACAATACTTAACACATTTTTTTTTCTATACTTTAATAAAATTGTGTTAACCATAACGCGCTTAATCCAACCTTCAAATGATCCTTTAAAATTAAACTGGCCAATTTTTTCAAAAATGGTTACAAAACCATCTTGAAAATTATCTTGAGCCTCTTGTTTATTTTTAGAGTATTTAAGACATATAGAGAATAACTTACCCGCAAAAAGCTGGTAAATTTCTTTTTGTGCCTTTCTATCATTATTTGCACATTGTTTTATGAGTTTATCCAACCCCAAAAGCGAGCGTTTTAATTGTTAATAAGATACCTAAAAAGATAATAGGTTGCGTAAATTTACATTACTTTTGTGAAGTTTCCCAATTTTTATGAAAAGAAATACGCTATTTAAGTTACATAATACTCAAGATTTTAATAAAACTGCCTTGGATATTTTTAGGTTTCAGGCTAGTAATAATTTAGTATATAAAACCTTTTTAAATCATTTAAAAGTTGATGTAAACGCTATTGAAAACATTGAAGAAATTCCGTTTTTACCCATTCAATTTTTTAAATCACATAAAATAATTTCTTCAAAATCACCAATTGAACAAACTTTTTTAAGTAGTGGTACAACTGGGATGTTTCAAAGTAAACATTATGTAACAGCTATTTCTATTTATGAAGAGAGTTTCACAAAAGCTTTTCAACATTTTTATGGTGACATTGAAGATTATACGGTTTTAGCACTTTTACCTTCATATTTAGAACGCACCGGTTCTTCTTTAATTTATATGGTAAATAATTTTATAGAAAAATCCAACAATCCAAAAAGTGGTTTTTATTTAGATAATTTAGAAGAATTAGCTAATAATTTAAAAGAATTAGATAAAAAAGGTGCAAAAATATTATTAATTGGAGTTTCATTTGCATTATTAGATTTGCTTGATAAACACAAATTCAATCTGAAAAATACCATAATTATGGAAACTGGAGGAATGAAAGGAAAACGGAAAGAACTTATTAGAGAGGAATTACACAACATTTTGTGTGATGGTTTTGGCGTTTCTAAAATTCATTCTGAATATGGAATGACCGAATTATTAAGTCAGGCATATTCCAAAGGAAATGGTATTTTTGAATGCCCATCTTGGATGAAAATTCTAACACGCGATACAGAAGATGCTTTAACTATTTTACCAGAAGGAAAGTCGGGAGGAATAAATGTTATAGATTTAGCAAATATAAATTCATGTTCGTTTATTGCCACACAAGATTTAGGAAAAATCTATAAGAATGGCACTTTTGAAGTACTAGGACGTTTTGATAATTCTGACATTAGAGGTTGTAACTTGCTAGTATTGTAAATTCCAGAGTTTTTTCTAACTAGTAACCCTTTTTCTTGTACTTCCAACAAAAAAACTATTCCTCTAATTTAGAAGA
Source organism: uncultured Flavobacteriaceae bacterium (assembly GCA_965367745.1). Classification (GTDB taxonomy): domain Bacteria; phylum Bacteroidota; class Bacteroidia; order Flavobacteriales; family Flavobacteriaceae; genus Lutibacter. Next base: position 1,502 of record CBDUKG010000085.1, read on the forward strand.
AAGTTCGAACCATCGTTCTTCTTTTGCATCAATTTCAGTTGAAATTTCTTGAAGTTTTATAGACAATTCATTTATTTCTTCTCCAGATAAAGACCCATCTAAAAATTTAGCTTCAATACTGCTTTTTTCAGTATTTAAAGCCGCTATTTCACCTTCAATGTTGTCAAATTCTTTTTTCTCTTTATAAGTTAACTTAGCTTTTGTTGTAGTTTTAACAGGTGCAGTTGGTTCAATTTTTTTAATTTCTGGAGCTTCTTCTTTAGGTTTAGAATCTTCATAGGCTCTAAAATCGGAATAATTTCCCGGAAAATCTTCAACAATACCATCGCCTCTAAATACAAATAAATGGTCTACAATTTTATCCATAAAATAACGGTCATGCGATACTACTAATAAACATCCAGGAAAATCTAACAAGAAGTTTTCCAATACATTTAAGGTAATAATATCTAGATCATTTGTTGGCTCATCTAAAATTAAAAAGTTAGGATTCTGAATTAAAACAGTGCATAAAAACAAACGTTTACGTTCACCACCACTTAGTTTTTCAACAAAATCATACTGACGTTTTCTACTGAATAAAAAACGTTCTAATAATTGTCCCGCAGAAATTTTTCTACCTTTTGTTAGAGGAATATATTCTCCAAACTCCTTAATAACCTCAATTACTTTTTGTCCAGGTTTAACCTCAATTCCGTCTTGTGTATAATATCCAAACTTTATAGTTTCTCCAATAACAACTTTACCACTATCAATAGGAATTCCACCTGTAATAATATTTAAAAAACTAGATTTCCCTGTTCCATTTTTCCCAATAATACCAATGCGTTCGCCACGTAAAAAGTTATATTCAAATTTGTCTAATATTTTTAAATCGTCAAAAGATTTAGAGACTTTATGAAGTTCCAGTATTTTAGTTCCCATACGCTCCATTTCTATCTCTAACTGAACTTTATGGTCGTTTCTACGTTTAGAAGCAGCTTCTTTAATTACAAAAAAGTCATCAATTCTACTTTTACTTTTTGTAGTTCGGGCTTTTGGTTGTCTGCGCATCCAATCAAGCTCTTTTTTAAACAAGTTTTTGGCTTTATCTACCGTTGCTTGTTCCTGCTCTATACGTTCTTCTTTTTTCTGTAAATAGTTAGAGTAATTTCCTTTGTAAGTATAAAAACCACCGTTATCAAGTTCTACAATTTCATTACACACACGCTCTAAAAAAAACCGATCGTGCGTAACCATAAACAGCGTAATTTTTTCTTTCTCAAAATAACTTTCTAACCACTCAATCATTTCTAAATCTAAATGGTTTGTAGGCTCATCTAAAATTAATAAATCGGGTTTATGAATTAAAATTAAGGCTAACGATAAACGCTTGCGTTGCCCTCCAGAAAGTTCACTCACTTTTTTAGATAAATCGTCTAATTTTAGTTTAGAAAGAATTTGCTTAAACTGCGTTTCAAAATCCCAAGCGTTCAATCGCTCCATTTTCTCAAAAGCTCTTTGATACTCGTTTTCATCTTCAGGATTTAGCAATGCGTGCTCGTATTCCTCAATCACTTTCAACGTTTCGTTGTCAGAATCAAAAATTGTTTCTTCAACAGTTAATGCATCGTTTAAATTATCTTCTTGCGACAAATATTCAATTTTCAAGCCTTTTCTAGAAATTACTTGTCCAGTATCTGAGCTATCAATCCCAGCAATAATATTAAGCATCGAAGTTTTCCCAGTACCATTTTTTGCAATAAATGCAATTTTCTGATCTTTATTAATTCCAAAGGAAATGTTTTCAAATAGCGTTAATTCGCCAAAAGATTTCGATATATTTTCAACTGATAAGTAATTCATTAACCGTAAATTTTAGCGCAAAACTACACAAAATAAATGCCGAAAACTATAATTATTATACTTTGGGCGTTCCCTTTCAGGTCGGGCTGTTCGTTTCAAGTCCTCGCTATCGCTGTGGGCTTTTCACTGCCATCCCTAACGCAAAATTCAATTAAAAATCAACAATTGATAATTCGTAATTCAAATTGTGTATTTTTATCACATAAAACAACCGAATGTTATCAGTTAAAGATTTATCAATTTCATTTAAAACCGATTCGGGTTTAAATCAAGTAATTAATTCAATTTCATACAGCCTTAAAAAGAATCAAATTTTAGGAATTGTTGGTGAATCAGGTAGCGGAAAATCTGTTTCTTCATTGGCCATTTTAGGGTTGTTACCAAAAAAACAAACCAAAATAACTGGAAAAATATTATTTGAAGATAAAAATCTTATTTTACTGAATAACAAACAATTTCAAAACATACGCGGCAACCAAATTTCTATTATTTTTCAAGAACCTATGAGTTCTTTAAATCCTAGTTTAACTTGTGGCTATCAAGTACAAGAAATTTTATTACAGCATAAACATAATTCTAAAACAGCCGCAAAAGAGGAAGTAATAGACCTTTTTAACAAAGTAAAATTACCAAGAGCTGAGATTATATATAACCAATATCCGCATCAACTTTCTGGCGGACAAAAACAACGGGTTATGATTGCTATGGCAATTGCTTGTAAACCAAAAATTTTAATTGCAGACGAACCAACAACTGCTTTAGATGTTACAGTTCAAAAAGAAATAATTGAATTATTAAAAGAGTTGCAAAAGGAAACCGAAATGAGCATTATTTTTATAACGCACGATTTGGCACTGGTTTCGGAAATCGCAGATGAAGTTTTAGTAATGTATCAAGGTAATATTGTTGAACAAGGCACTGTAAAACAACTCTTTTTAAATCCACAAAACAGTTATACAAAAGCACTTATAAATTCCAGGCCAAAATTGAGCGAACGTTTAAAAACATTACCAACAGTTCAAAATTTTATGGAACAATCTGTTGATAATACAGTTTATACAACTGAAGAACGAGAAACGTTTCATAAAAATATATATGCAAAAAAACCTTTATTAGAAGTTAAAAATTTAGCGACTTATTTTACATCAAACAGTAGTTTTTTCTTTGGGAACAAAAATGTAGTAAAAGCTGTTGATACAGTTTCTTTTCAATTATTTGAAGGGGAAACTCTTGGTTTGGTGGGCGAATCTGGTTGTGGTAAAACCACTTTAGGACGCACAATTTTACATTTAGAAAAAGCTACAAAAGGAGAAATTTTTTACAATCAAAAAGATATTACAAACCTTTCAGTTGCTGCATTAAAAGCGTTTAGAAAAGAAGTGCAAATTATATTTCAAGATCCATTTTCTTCTTTAAACCCAAGAATACCAGTTGGAAAGGCCATTATGGAACCTATGAAAGTTCACGGTATTTTGGCTTCAAAAAAGGAACGTGAAAACTATGTAAAAGAGATTTTAAATAAAGTTGGTTTAGAAGCATCTCATTTTTATCGCTATCCTCACGAATTTTCTGGAGGACAACGTCAACGTATTGGAATCGCTAGAACAATAGCCTTAAAACCTAAGTTAATTATTTGCGACGAATCCGTTTCTGCATTAGATGTTTCTGTACAAGCGCAAGTGCTAAATTTATTAAATAATTTAAAACAAGATTTTGGATTTACGTATATTTTTATTTCGCACGATTTAGCAGTTGTAAAATATATGGCAGATCAATTAGTAGTTATGAACAAAGGGAAAATTGAAGAATTTGGAGACGCTGATGCTATTTATAGCGATCCAAAAACTGCATACACTCAAAAATTAATTGACGCTATTCCAAAGGGAATCAAAGGTTAATATTTTAAAATTTGTTTGTGTAAACATAAGTGGTTCTAAAAACATTAAACCATTACAGTTACGATAAAAAATTCTTACTAATAAATTGCTGAAAGTCTTCCTTATAGTTTTCACTTACTGGAATGTAAACTTTGTCAAAAACAATTCTATTTCTTTCAATTGTTGTTATCATATTTAGGTTTACAATATAAGATCTGTGAATACGCATAAAGCTATTGCTAGGTAATTGTTGCGCTACAACTTTCATACTTAACAAAGTCATAATTGGTTTTTCGTTGGTTAAATGAATTCGCACATATTCGCGCATTCCTTCAATGTATTTTATATCTTTTAGTTTAACCTTTAAAATTTTATATTCAGATTTTATAAATAAAAAATCTTCATTGCTATTTATTTGTTCGGGTTTTAAATTTTGTAAATCGAACCACTTTTTTGCTTTGTTAGAAGCTTTTAAAAACGTTGCATAATCAATTGGTTTTAATAAATAATCCAACGCATCTACCTTAAAACCTTCCAAAGCATATTCGCTATAAGCAGTTGTAAAAATAATTTTTGGAGGATTTTCTAAAGATTTTACAAAATCCATACCATTTAAATCAGGCATATTAATATCAACAAACATTAAGTCGATCTGATTATTTTGCAAATACGAAAGTGTATCAATAGGGCTTTCAAACACCTTTTTAAGTTCTAAAAAAGGTGTTTTTTCAACGTAACTCGCAATTTGTTTTAAAGCTAAAGGCTCATCATCTATGGCAATACATTTTATCATACAGGAATACTTAAGTTTACTTTGTAAATGTCATTTGTTTCAGTAATATTGAAATCAAAATTATCTTTGAATAATAAATTTAATCTTTTTTTAGTGTTTTCAATTCCAATTCCTGATGCATCTTTTGAAACTTTTTTATGATTGCTATTTTCAATTATAAAATAAAGTTTGTCTTCAGAAAAAGAAAGAGATATATTTATAAAGGATGCTTTTTTATAACTAATACCGTGTTTAAAAGCATTTTCTAGTAACGAAGTAAATAATAGGGGAGGAATCGTTTTATCCGGAATTACCGATGGAATTTCAAACGTTATTTTTACTTTTTCGCTAAAACGTAAGCGCATCAATTCAATATAACTTTCAATAAATTCAATTTCTTTGTGAATTGAATTTGATTTATCATCAGAATCATATAATAAATGCCGCATTAAATTAGACAGTTTTATAATCGCTTTTTTAGATTCCTCTGCATCAATATCAACCAAAGCGTGAATATTATTTAAAGTATTCATAAAGAAATGTGGACTTATCTGGTTTTTTAAAAATGCCAATTGATTTTCAATACTTTCCTTTTGAAGTTTAAATTTTTCTTGCTCCAAATTTGCCCAACGCATTGAGATTTGTAATCCAGCATCAAAACCAACCAGTAAAACGGCTAATATTAAAAAATTAGCATACCCAGGAATTGGTTGAGGTCTTTTTTGACGATTACTTGGAGGTGGAGGTCTGTTTTCTGAAAATCTTAGAGGCGTATTTTGAAATTCAACATTTTCTGCTCTTTCAGAAGTATTATTCCTATTAGGAATAGTTGTTTTTTCAAAAGAATAATAAGCAAATGTTGTAAAAATTATTAGCGTTACAGTAGCAATAAAGTATGTTGTTCTTTTGCCATTAAAAAATAATTTTGGAAGTAAAAAAAATCGATTAACTAAAAACACAGCTAATAATGGTAAATAATTAATCCAAACTTTAAAAATATGTTCCCAATCTATTTCTTCTTGAAATCTTCCAAAGAGTAGAGGTGAAGCAAATAATAATGCCCAAAAAGCAATAATTATAAAAGGCTCAAATGAAGTGAAATTGTAATGGTTTTTAATAAGTTTCATTTTTTAAATGTTGTAACTAATTTCTTTTCTTTAAAAAATATCTTTGTTTATGAAAAGGTAATTTAGTGCATAAACAAAGATATTAATTAAAACCTACTAATCTAAATAGTTTTGCGCTGCCGTTTTTCTACTTGATGCGTGTGATTTAAGTGTATTAATTGCTGAATTAAAATTACTACTACTGTTTAAAAATGTATATCCAGGCACTTCTGTTGTTGCATAAGGTTCAACAAGACTAGAATACGTATCGTAAACACCTTGTATATAACTTGTTTCAAAAGGACCATTTATAACGGCTTGTACGTAAGCATCATATTTAGCTTTGTACACTTCGTCGTTATATAAAAATTCAATTAAAGGCCAATCATTACTTGAAAGGTCAGAGAAATTTAAATTTAAAGACCCTCCCATTTTACCATCTTGTAAGGCTTCATTATTATCCCAAGGAATCCAAGTTAGTAAGTTATTGTCTGGGTTGTTGTATAAATAATAATTGTGTTCCATTCTTCCGTAGGTATCCCAATTTTGAACAACTGTGTTTACAGCTAAATAATTTAAAAAAGTATCTACGTCTAAAACTGCTTCTAAATTTGTTCTCCAAGTCTCTGCTTCTGACGTTCTTGTGCTTGCGTGTAAAGCAGTAAATAAATTTTGAATATCTGTCCAGTCTGCGTCATCTTCATTTGTTTTTTTCTCAAAACCGTCCTCGTTAAAAGTACCTTCAGCAAAGCTAGATCCGTAATCTTCAGGTTTGTATAAATTACCATCGTCACTAGAAAATTGAGTTTTAATTACGGTATTATCAACTTCTTCAACTAAGGTATATAATCCAAAATATTCTGGTCCATCTCCGTGATCTACATAAAGTGTATAAAAAGCGGTGTTTGAAACTGCCAATCCTGCATTTGCAAATACTTCAGCAGTTACTTTTTCTCTTAAAAAAGAACTATCGTTATAGTTGTTTTTCAGACTAAATTTTTTAAAACCATAAAACCGTTGATTTTTAATTTGAGGGTAGTCATCCTCATACTCATCAAAATCCATTTTAAAAGCTAATTTTAAAATACCTGCTTGCCAAGCACTTTGCAAACTAGAATTTCCTTTAAAACGTAAACCTACTTTATACCATTCCTTACCATTGTAAAATACCGATCCAGGAACAAAAATAGGATCTTCATCAACAGTAGCTAATCCAGCCCCGGCTCCTCCAGCTCCAGGTCCACCAGTATTTGTTCCTCCAAAGGTTCCGTATAAACTGGTCATATCATTTAACATTGCTGCCCAATTATCTTCTGAAATTACAAAGTCAAATCTTTTTACTTCCGTATTACTAAATACTTCATTAAAATTAGGGTCGGCACTTTTACTATGCGTTTCATCTGTCCAATCCGATGGATCAAAATCTAAATCTGTAATTTGAACTTCTGTGTTTGTGTTTTCTTCAACTTCTGTTTCAGTTTCTGTAATTGCGTCATCATCGCTACAACTATTTAAAAAGTAAGTTGAAAGAAATAGTATACTTGTTGCTATTAAAAATTTTGTTTTCATTTTATGTGAATTTATAATTGTTATTATTTTAAAGCAAAACTCTTTATATTATATGTTTCTTGAAAAAGAAATCAACGAACTGGAAGATTCTATCAACGAAAAAGAACAATTGACAGCATAAAAAAAGCCTCAATAATTATTTACTAATTATTAAGGCTTAAACTAACCAAACAAATTATTATTAACTCAAACTATATTCTTATAACATTTACGATTACTAATAAGTGAACTTTCTTTAACTTTTTTAACTGCTCATTTTCTTTGAGGTCTTTTTCTTTTAAAATTCTTTTTTTGATATGCTGTAAATAATTTTTTTTGATCTTTAGTTAATACAGCTTTTATAGTATCTTCAAAATCTTCTTTCAACCCTTCCATTTCGTCTCTGTTAGGTCTTCCAGATGTTGTTTTACTTTCTACCTCTTTAAAGTGTTCCTTATAAATTTCTAATACTTCTGTTTTTTGCACTTCTGATAATAAAATTTCACTAGAAAGCTTGTCTACCATTTTTACTATTTGTTTTGTTGTTGGCACTTGAGGTGGACTTTGTTGACTTCCTCCTTGTCCTCCTCTAGATCCTCTTTGTTGTCCACAAGCTGCTGTTGTAATTACTAATGCTACAACTAACAATTTCCATATTTTATTTGTTTTTAATTTCATAATTTTTAATGTTGTTATTTTTTACTGCTTTGTAAATCTTTATTCAAAGAAACGTAAGTTTAGTGGTGCTGGAAATTATAATCAATGAACTGGCTTATTTTATCTACTAATTAAAGGATTTTCCATAATTGAAGTTTTTATAAAAAAAGAATCGACTAAATGAACGGACGATTCTTTTGAATGAAATTGTTACTATTATTTAAACTATTGGCCACGTATTAAATGGTTGTTTTTCAAACTCCATTTTCCCTTCTGAATTTTTAAAAATATTCAGCCAAACTTGCCAATTTTCATTGTCTATTTCTGGGTAATCTAAACGGTAATGGCTGCATCTACTTTCGGTTCGCATAATAGATGCTTTTAATTTCATTTCAGCACTTATAATCATATTTTTAGTTTCGTGAGCTAAACGTAATTCGTGTAAATTAGAAGCTCTTAACATAGGAATATGATGATCTCTTAACTCTTCAATATAAGCTAGAGCGGCATTTAATAAATTCCCTTTTTTTATGTATATGATAAAATTAGGAATCATAATACCTTGCAATGTTTGTGTAACCCAAGCTGGACTGTAACCGGTTTCTCTTTTTAAAGGAGCTAATATTTCTTCTTTAATTTCTTTAATTTTTGATGCTGAAATTGAAACTTTTGTTATTTTTTTACTGTAGTTGGCTGCGGCTTCACCAGCAACTCCACCTTGTACAGCAGATCCTGCTAAAGACGAACCAATTTGAGTGTAAATTGCTCCTGCCATATAGGAGCCTAAAGCATCACCAGCAGCATATAATCCTGGAATATTAGATTCGCAATGATCATTAATTGGCACTAACCCTTCAGATTTATGTATTGCCATTCCTGCGGAAGAACCACCAACTATACTACCACCCATTCCTGGAGGTGCTCCATCACCTTTTCCGCCTTTTGGAGGTCTTCTTCCTTCTTTTTCACCTCCTGGAGGTGCTGAATTTGTGCGGTTAAACTCTTCTGGTTTATAAGGGCCTCCACTAACTTCGTTTTGTTCACTAGAACCTGGAGGTCCCATTTTTAAAGGACTACCGTTGTTGTAGGCTACATAATTCATATCTACACCTAAATCGTGATGAACTTCAACTGATGTTGTACTTG
>CBDUKG010000086.1:0-10402 GCA_965367745.1 uncultured Flavobacteriaceae bacterium
TGTTTTAATCTTCTAATTGCTTTTTCTTTAATTTGACGAACACGTTCACGTGTTAAATCAAAAGTTTCACCAATTTCTTCTAAAGTCATTGGGTGTGCATCACCTAAACCAAAGTACAATTGAACAACATCAGCTTCTCTTGGAGTTAAGGTTTCAAGAGCGCGCTCAATTTCCACTTTTAAAGATTCGTGTAATAACGCTTTATCTGGATTTGGAGATTCACCTGTATTTAAAACATCATATAAGTTAGAATCTTCACCTTCAATTAAAGGAGCATCCATAGATACGTGACGACCAGAGTTTTTCATAGACTCTTTTACATCATTCACGGTCATATCTAATTTCTTAGCTATTTCTTCAGCAGAAGGAGGTCTTTCGTTCTCTTGCTCTAAGAAAGCGTACATTTTATTGATTTTATTAATAGAACCAATTTTATTTAAAGGTAAACGTACAATACGAGATTGTTCTGCCAATGCTTGTAAAATAGATTGACGAATCCACCAAACGGCATACGAAATAAATTTAAAACCTCTTGTTTCATCAAAACGCTTTGCAGCTTTTATTAATCCTAAATTACCTTCATTAATTAAATCTGGTAATGTTAATCCTTGGTTTTGGTATTGTTTTGCTACAGATACAACAAAACGTAAATTTGCTTTTGTTAATCTTTCTAAAGCAACTTGATCTCCTGCTTTTATTCGCTGTGCTAATTCTACCTCCATTTCGGCAGTAATTAAATCAACTTTTCCTATTTCTTGTAAGTATTTATCTAAAGATGCGGTTTCTCTATTGGTAACCTGTTTTGTTATTTTAAGTTGTCTCATTTAAAAGCTAAAATTTTAGTGTTTATACAAAGCGTACATTATATATACGTTGTATTTTTGAAAATGTTACAAAATAAAAGATAAATAGTTTTATTTTGTGACTATTTAACCTTTTAAGTGTCTTAAATTAGTAACCCAATAATAAATTTTTGAAATCAACAAGTGACATAACGTTATTAACAGATAACGAGCTGGTACAAAAAATAGTAAAATCAAATGACACCCATTTGTTTGCTGTTTTGTACGACAGGCATGTAACTATGGTTTATAATAAATGCTATGGATTTGCTTCTTCAAAAGAAGAAGCGCAAGATTTAACACATGATGTTTTTATTAAACTTTTTGTTAAACTAAGAACATTTAAAGGAACTGCCAAGTTTTCCACTTGGCTCTATTCTTTTACATATAATTTTTGTGTGAATTATGTTACACGAAACAATTATAAGAAAAATGAAAAGAATTTTGAAGGAGAAATACCAGATTCAAATGATGTAGATACTGATGATTCATCTATTTACAGCATGAAATCTGATAAATTAAAGAAAGTGCTTGAATTGATAGATCCAGGTGAAAAAATGATTTTATTGTTAAAATATCAAGATGAATTTTCAATAAAAGAAATTTCAGAATCATTAGAAATTGGAGAGAGTGCTGTAAAAATGCGATTGAAAAGAGCAAAGGAAAAATTAATTAGTGTATATAAAAATCTTAACTAATGGAGAATCCATTTAAGAAAATACTACATAACGAAGAAGTGCCAAAAGCATTAAGAAAAAAGGTAATTAACGATATTTCGTTAATTAAACTTTCTATTGATATTGCTGATTTGTTTGTAGTGAAATATCCTAGTACAGTAGGAGAATTTTTAGATACAGAAAAAAAACCTATTAAAAATATAAATTCGAATAAAGAGTAGTACTAACCCAAAAATAAATAATAATGAAAACACTAATTCAATTACAAGAAGCTAACTTTACTTTTGTACAAGATTTATGGAGTCAATTTTTAGGTGTAATTCCAAAAATTTTAATGGCAATAGGATTTGTTCTGCTGGCATTGATAATTTTAAAAGTTGTAAACTATATCCTTAAAAAATTATTAAAATTATCAAATATTGATTCATTAACAACAAAATTAAATGAAGCGGAGTTGTTTGGTAAAAATGATTATGACATTATTCCGTCTAAAATATTATTAAAATTTGTAAAATATTTAATAATTCTAATTTTTATAATAATCGCCTCAGAAAGCCTAGGTTTAACAATGGTTTCTGAAGGGATTGCAAGTTTTATTGGTTATTTACCAATTCTAATAAGTGCCTTATTAATTTTTGTTGTTGGGGTTTATTTGGCTTCATTAATAAAAAAAGCCGTTCAAGATACTCTTAAATCTTTAGAGGTTAATGGTTCTAACTTAGTTGGGAATATTGTTTTTTATGCAATTGTAGTTGTGGTTTCAATTACAGCTTTAAATCAAGCAGGAATAGATACGGAAATTATTACAAGTAATTTAACGCTAATATTAGGTTCTGTTTTAATATCGTTTACAATTGCTTTCGGATTAGGTGCGAGAGATGTTATTACACGTTTATTGTTTGGGTTTTATTCACGAAAGAACTTTGAAGTTGGACAACATATAAAAACTAAAAAAATAGAAGGTACCATTCAACAAATTGATAATATATGTATTACAATAAAAACCGATAGTGGTTTAGTTGTTCTGCCAATTAAAATATTTGTAGATCAAAAAGTTGAAATTATGTAAAATATTTTAGTGATTTTTTCTGTAAATGGGAATTTGTATAGAAAAAGAAATCGAACATATTAAATTCTATTTTGAATTTAATAACAGAAAATTTCACTAATAGTTTAATAGGGACGCATGGGTTAGTCGTTTCTATTATAAAGAGAGTAGAAAACCAATCATCGGTTTTAATTGATGATTGGTCTCTCAAACTTAAAGTTGATACTTAGAATTATTAATGGGTTAGTAAATTCTAAGGAATCAATAATTACAGAGAAAGCTTAATGATTAGTGTTTATCTGTAAAAAATGAAAGAAGCCAAGTTACAACTAAATTTATTTAATTGTTGGCTTCTTTCTGTTTTAATATAGTTTGTAAATAAAAAAAGCTCCTCATTTCTGAGGAGCTTTTAAAAATATTATTTTTGAGAATTAATCTCTAGATCTTGGTTTTCTATCATCTCTACGGTTATCTCTTCCGCGGTTATCACGTCCTCTGTTATTATCTCTAGGAGGTCTTTCAACAAATCCTTCAGGCTTTGGTAACAATGCTTTTCTAGATACTTTGTCTTTACGAGTTTTAGGATCTTTTCCGAAGTATTTTACATCAAAAACGTCACCCATATTAACAACGTCAGTTACATTTTCAGTACGTGCCCAAGCTAATTCAGAAATGTGTAATAAAACTTCGTTTCCAGGAGCTTCAACATATTCTACAACAGCACCAAAGTCTAACATTTTAATAACTTTCACTTCATAAACACTTCCAACTTGTGGTTTGAATAATAAAGAATCTATTTTAGCTAAAACAGCTTCAATACCTGCTGGGTCAGTTCCTAAAATTTCAACAATACCTTCTTCAGTAACTGGATCTTCATTAATTACAATAGTACATCCAGACTCTTTTTGCATTTCTTGAATTACTTTTCCTCCTGGTCCAATTAATGCACCAATAAATTCATTAGGAATTCTTCTTGAAACCATTTTTGGAGCATGTGCTTTTACTTCTGCACTAGGTTGTGCAATTGTATCAGTTATTTTTCCTAAAATGTGTAAACGACCATCACGAGCTTGTTTTAATGCACTCACTAAAATTTCGTATGATAATCCTTTTACTTTAATATCCATTTGACAAGCAGTAATACCGTCAGCAGTTCCTGTAACTTTAAAGTCCATATCACCTAAATGATCTTCATCACCTAAAATATCACTTAATACAGCATAACGATCACCATCAGAAATTAATCCCATAGCAATACCTGAAACTGGTTTTTTCATTTGAACACCAGCATCCATTAATGCCATTGTACCAGCACAAACAGTTGCCATTGAAGAAGAACCGTTAGATTCTAATACTTCAGATACAATTCTTACTGTATACGGACAATTATCAGGAATCATTCCTTTTAATGCACGTTGTGCTAAGTTTCCGTGTCCTACTTCTCTACGCGAAGTTCCTCTTAAAGGTCTTGCTTCACCTGTACAGAAAGGAGGGAAGTTATAATGTAAGTAGAATGTTTCCTCACCTTGGTAAGTTGGCATATCTATTTGGTTTGCCTCTCTTGATGTTCCTAAAGTAACTGTAGCTAATGCCTGTGTTTCTCCACGTGTAAAAATTGCAGAACCGTGTGTTGATGGTAAGTAATCTACTTCACACCATATTGGTCTAATTTCTGTAGTTTTTCTTCCGTCTAAACGTAAACCTTCACTTAAAGTTAATTCGCGAATAGCATTCTTTTGTGATTTATTATAATATTTTGAGACTAAATCTCCTTTTTCTGAAAGTTCTTCTTCAGAAAAAGTAGCTTTTAACTCCTCTTTTATGCTTGCGAATGCTTCTGAGCGCTCCACTTTAGAGCTACCAGCTTTTGCGATGTCATATACTTTTTGGTATGTGAAATCATGTATTCTTTGAGCTAAATCTTCATCCGTAGCTTCTTCTGCATACTCACGAGTTTCTTTTTTACCAAAAGATTCTGCTAATGCAACTTGCGCAGCACATTGTACTTTAATAGCTTCGTGAGCAAATTTAATAGCTTCTGCCATTTCTTCTTCGCTACATTCATCCATTTCACCTTCAACCATCATTACAGAATCTGCCGAAGCACCAATAGTCATATCAATGTCAGCTTGCTCTACTAATTCTCTACTTGGATTGATGATAAATTCACCATTTACTCTTGCAACTCTAACTTCAGAAATTGGAGTTTCAAAAGGGATATCACTTAACTGAATAGCGGCAGAAGCGGCTAAACCAGCTAAAGCATCTGGCATTACATTATCATCAGCACTCATTAACTGAATCATTACTTGTGTTTCAGCGTGGTAATCTTTTGGGAATAATGGACGTAATACTCTATCCACTAAACGCATTGTTAAAACTTCAGCATCCGTTGGTCTTGCTTCTCTTTTGAAGAAACCACCTGGATAACGACCAGCAGCAGCAAATTTTTCTCTGTAGTCAACTGTTAATGGTAAAAAATCAACATCACTTTGTTTGTAGTTAGAAACTACTGTACAAAGCAACATAGCATTGCCCATTTGTACAACAACCGAACCGTGCGCTTGTTTTGCTAATTTTCCTGTTTCAATAGAGATGGTTCTTCCATCTCCTAAATCAATAATTTGTGTATGTACCTTAGGTATCATAAATAATTTTTTAAAATTTAATTAAACAATTGGTTGTTGTTGTGTTGTGTTCGCCAATGAAAAGTTTAATTTATGCTTTCTTTATATAAGAATATTTTAAAAAAAAAGAGGCAATAGTTTTGCCTCTTAATTTGTAAAATTATTTTCTTATTCCTAGTTCTTGAATTATCTCACGATATCTTACAATATCAGTTTTAATTAGATAATCAAGTAAATTTCTTCTTTTACCTACTAGTTTTACTAAAGAACGCTCTGTATTGTAATCTTTACGATTTCTTTTTAAGTGTTCTGTTAAGTGGTTAATTCTAAAAGTAAATAAGGCGATTTGACCTTCTGAAGAACCAGTGTTTGTTGCTGATTCGTTGTGCTTTGCAAAAATTTCTGCTTTTTTCTCTTTTGTTAAGTACATGCTAACATTAATTTTATTAATAATTTTTATGTATTAATACTGCACTATGCAGTTAATAGTCGGCAAAGATACTATTATTATTTTGAATATTAATTATTTGTGTAAAATTACTTGAGTTTTAAACTAACTACTTTCTTATAGGTAAATTCTCAATTAAATCTATATAAAGGTTAATTTGTTTTTTTAAATTTTTACGTTCTATAATTTTATCTAAAAAACCGTGTTCTAAAACAAATTCAGATTTTTGAAACCCTGGAGGTAAATCTTTACCTGTTGTATCTTTAACAACTCTTGGTCCAGCGAAAGCAACTAAAGCATTTGGTTCTGCAAAGTTTACATCGCCTAACATTGCATAAGAAGCAGTTGTTCCTCCGGTTGTTGGGTCTGTACATAAAGAAATATATGGAATATTTGCATCTGCAAGTTGTGCTAATTTGGCAGATGTTTTTACTAATTGCATTAAAGAATACGATGCTTCCATCATTCTTGCTCCTCCAGATTTTGAAATCATTAAAAAAGGAATTTTATTTTTTATTGAATAATCAATAGCTCGAGATATTTTTTCTCCAACAACACTTCCCATTGAGCCTCCAATAAAAGCAAAATCCATAGCTGCTACAACTAAATCTTTTCCTAAAGATTTTCCAACAGCAGTTCTAACGGCATCTTTTAGTTTTGTTTTTTCGTAAGCTTGTTTTAAACGATCAGTATATTTTTTGGTATCAGTAAATTTTAATGGATCTTTTGAAACCATATTTTTGTCAAACTCTTTAAACTTATTTTCATCAAAAAGAATTTCAAAATATTCTGCACTTCCAATTCTTACATGGTAGCCATCTTCTGGACTCACATAATAATTATCTTTTAATTCATCGGTATCAATTACTTTTCCGCTAGGAGTTTTGTACCATAATCCTTTTGGTACATCCTTTTTATTTTCGGTAGGAGTTTGAATTCCTTTATCTTTTCTTTTAAACCAAGACGACATAATTATATAATTTTATATTGCGAAATAGAGGTGCAAATTACTAAAAAAAACAAAGAGAACATATTATTATATGTTCTCTTTGAAATTTTATAATATAAATCTATGATTTATAGGGTGTCTACACAGTTTAAATCTTTAAATGCTTGAATTAAACGTGCTTTAAAAGTTTCTTCACCTTTGCGTAACCAACCACGAGGATCGTAGTATTTTTTGTTTGGTTTATCAGCTCCATCAGGATTCCCTATTTGTGTTCTTAAATAGTCGATTTTTTCATTCATATAATCTCTAATTCCTTCTGTGAAAGCAAATTGAAGGTCTGTATCTATGTTCATTTTAATTACTCCATAACCAATAGCTTCTCTAATTTCTTCTAATGAAGAACCAGAACCACCGTGGAAAACAAAATCTACTGGGTTTGGGCCAGTTCCATTTTTATTTTCAATATATTTTTGAGAATTATCTAATATTTTTGGAGTTAATTTAACATTTCCTGGCTTGTAAACACCGTGAACATTTCCAAAAGATGCAGCGATTGTAAAGTTATCACTCACTTTTTTAAGTTCATCATAGGCATAAGCTACTTCTTCAGGTTGTGTATAAAGTTTAGAAGCATCTACATCAGAATTATCTACACCATCTTCTTCACCACCTGTAATACCTAATTCAATTTCTAAAGTCATTCCCATTTTAGCCATACGTGCTAAATAGGTTTTACAAATTTCAATATTTTCTTCTAAAGGTTCTTCAGATAAATCTATCATATGAGAACTATATAACGGTTTACCAGTTTCTTTAAAAAATTGCTCTCCAGCGTCTAATAATCCGTCAATCCAAGGTAATAATTTTTTTGCGCAGTGATCTGTATGTAAAATTACAGGAACTCCGTAAGCTTCAGCTAAAGTATGTATGTGTTTTGCACCGGCAACACCACCAGCAATTGCTGCTTTTTGACCTTCGTTCGACAATCCTTTTCCGGCATTAAATTGTGCTCCTCCGTTAGAGAATTGAATAATTACAGGAGAATTTAATTCTTTTGCAGTTTCTAAAACAGTATTAATTGTGTTAGACCCAATAACATTTACTGCAGGTAATGCGAATTTTTTTGATTTTGCTAATTTGAAAATCGCTTGTACTTCACTTCCTGTCGCAACTCCCGGTTTAATAGTATGACTCATAATTATATAGTTGTATTAATTGTGTATTATTTGATTGTAACAAAATTAAGGATTTATACCTATTTATTATGCTAAGAAATGAAAAAAAACGAAAACGAAATAGTTTTTTACATTAAAAAGGGTAACTAATTCCAAAATTGTAAACATTGTTTTTAAAGTTTACGTGTTGAAACCATTTGTTGTTTTCTAAATAGGGTTCATAGGTTTTAAAACCTAAATCTAACCTTAATAAAATAAAGCTTAAATCATATCGGATTCCAAAACCAGATCCTATTGCAATATCTTTTAAAGAACTAAAACCGTTAAATTTTCCTTCGGAAGCTGTAACTGTAGCATTTGAAATGTCCCAAATATTCCCAGCATCAACAAATAAAGCACCTTTTACACTGTTAATTACTTTAAATCTATATTCTAAGCTGGTAAGAAATTTGAGGTTACCTACATTGTATTCTAAACCGGTTTTTGTAGAACCCGGCCCTAAATCATAAATTCGCCAAGCTCTTAAATCGTTAGGTCCTCCAATAAAATAACTCCTACTAAATGGAATGGTTTTGGAATTATTATAAGGAAAAGCAATTCCTAGAAAACCTCTAAATGCAAGTACATTTTCCAATGATAAATTCCAGAATTTTTTATATTCTAAGTCTGTTCTAATATACTGAGCAATTGGTGTGTTGAATAATAACTTAACATTGTCGTTATCTTTTTTACTTGAAAGCAAACTTGTTAAATTACCCGCTGAAACTAAACGCGCCCTAAAAAATGAAAAATCGTTATCTTTATAATTCTCACTATTATTAAAAGTAAAGGTATAGGCTACCGAAGGTATGTAAACATCTTCAGTTATAATTGAATAACGCTTTTTAATATTTTGAGCAATTGTAAATTCGTTTGGGTTGCTTTGTTCAAAATTTGAATTGATGTTTGTATCAATAAACTGAATTACTTTTGTAGTTTCCAAAGCATCTTCATTAAAATATGTGGAAGCAATATTTTGAATATCGTTAAATTCAGATTTATATATACTAAAGTAAGAGTCTATATTTAAGTTTTTAATAAATTGAGCATTTAAAAGTTGAAGACTGTGTTTTTTTGTTTGAGTAGACTCCCAAGTATAATCAATTATTCCTGTAAATTTTTGCTTATCTAATCCAATATTTTTTTGCAAAGAAGTTCCCAACGTTAAAATAGTATTGGGAGCCATATTTTTTGGAATAATATTGTCTGGTTTAAAAGGAAATAGAATACGCGGAATTTCTAATGAAACATCACCCCCAGCTTCCCAAGCATTTAATAATTTCTCTTTGTCGGCAGCATCTTTTGAGTCTAAGAAAGAACCTTGTACAGAGAATTTTAAGATTTCAGCTCCTTTAAATATGTTAAGATTTGAAAAAGATAATTTTCCAGAAATACCGAGTTGCCTTATATTTGAATGTGTAAGTTCTGCGCTAGTTCCAATTGAATATTTTTTTAAAGGTGACAAATAAATTGAAGCTTCTAATAAGTCATTTTCTAACTCCTTGTACTTTATAGTAATATTTTTAAAATTATTTAATCTTCTTAAATTTTTACGAGTTAATTCTCTAGTTTGGTCTTTATAAATGGTATTTGGTTCAATAAAAACGCTTTCTAAAAGTAATTTAGGATTGTATCTGAGGTTTTTTTGAGATAAAAATAAATAGCCATTATAATCTAAACTATCTTTTATAGGTTCATCTTTTGTATTATAAGAGTAATCTGTATAAATATTTACGTTTTTAATTTTTTGAATTTTAAAGGGGACATTTGCAATACTATCATTAATTATTAAGTTAATATTAGATTTGTAATTAGCGGTATCGGCTTCTACTAATATGGCGTTTTTATTAAAACGATAAATTCCAGAATTTCTAAATAGTTCGTTAATTCTGTCTTGCTCGTCAAAAAAGAGTTCATATTTAAATTGTTCTCCCTTTTTTAAAAAAGATTTTTCTCTATTTACAGCATAAATAGAGTCTAAAACTCTAGATTCTATATTTGTTGTAATTGTGTCTAAGGTATAAGGTTTCCCTGTGTTAATATTGTAATTTATAGTAATTTTTTTGCGCTTGCTTTTTATTTCTTCAAAATTAACATTAGCATTAAAATAACCTTCATTATAATAATGCTGCGTTAAATTTCTAACGGTTTGATCAGCTTTTTTAACATCAAAAAGAACAGGAGGTTCGCCATTGTTTAAAAACCAATTGTTCGATCCCCTTTTAAAACTGTGTAACCCCTTTGTTTGTTTTTCGGAAAATATAGAAGTTACAAATTTTGAAGTATTAGGGTGTGCTGTTTTCCATAGATCGTAATCAGTTTCAAAATTTTTATTTCCTAGATTATAAAAATATAGCGGAAAAGGAACTCCTAATACCAGTTGATTAGGACGTTGTGCAATATAATCTGTTATTTCAGAATCAACATTTTTTTTATTATTTACAAAAACTGAATTTTTGGTAAGCAGGAAATCTTCATCCGAAACATACTTTAAAGAGTTGCAAGATGAAAAGATTAAGGTTATACTTATTAAAATTAGTAATATTATAAAATTGTTTTTCAAAAATAAGAGTTTAAATTTGTTCAAATGTAAAACT
>CBDUKG010000087.1:0-10351 GCA_965367745.1 uncultured Flavobacteriaceae bacterium
GATGCTATTAAATAAATAAATTCTAGACTAAATATATATTCCATTATTTTTTCTTTTTAAACATTTCTAACATGCGGTCGGTAACTACAAATCCACCAACTACGTTTAAAGTTCCAAGTAATACAGCTACAAACCCTAGTGATAATGCTAAAATATTATCTTGTTCTGCACCTAACATTACCAATATTGCACCAATAATTACAACACCGTGTATGGCATTTGCACCAGACATTAAGGGTGTATGCAATACAGCAGGAACATGGCCTATTATTTCAACTCCAACAAATATCATAAGAATTACGATATATATCATTTGGAGATTATTGCTAATAAAATCTATAAATTCAGTCATAGTTATTCAGTTTTTCCGTTTTTTCTTATTTTACCGTTATGCACTATTAATGTTTCATCTGTAATTTCTTCTTCTAAATCCCAAATAAACTCGTTTTCTTTTGTGAGGTGTTTTAAAAAGTTAAGCATATTCTTTCCATACAAATCACTTGCATTTGTAGAAACGCTTTCAGGAGAAATGGTAGTACCAATTATTTTTACTCCCTCTTTAATAACTGTTTTATTTAACTTGCTTAATTCAACATTTCCACCTTGCGCAGCTGCTAAATCGATAATAACAGCACCATTTTTCATTTGTTTTATTTGATCTTCTGTAATTAAAATAGGAGATTTCCTTCCTGGTACCATTGCGGTTGTAATTACTAAATCTGCTTGAAATAAGGATTTATTAACAGCTTCTTTTTGCCTACGAGCATAATCTTCAGATGCAGCTTTTGCGTATCCTCCTTCTGCTTTTTCTTCACCAGTGTTATCTACTGAAATAAATTTAGCTCCTAGAGATTCTGTTTGCTCTTTTGTTTCCATTCTAATATCAGTTGCTTCTACAACAGCACCTAATCTTTTTGCAGTTGCAATTGCTTGCAAGCCAGCAACACCAACACCATAAACTAATACTCTAGATGGTGTGATTGTTCCGGCAGCAGTCATCATTAATGGGAAAATTTTAGTCATTTCATATGCTCCTAAAATAACAGCTTTATAGCCTGCTAAATTACTTTGAGAACTTAAAACATCCATATCTTGTGCTCTAGAAATACGAGGCATTGCATCCATTGAAAAAGCAGTAGCTCCTTTTTCAGCAATTGCTTTAATTAAATTAGGGTTTGATTTATGGTATAATTGACTCATTAGAATATGAGAATTATCTATAAGCTTTAAGTCTTCTTCATCAAAAGGATTAATTTTTACGAGCACTTTTGCTTCTTTAAAAACTACACCTCTAATCTCTACGGTAGCTCCGATTTTTTCATAATCAGAATTTTTAAAAGAAGAATTAACTCCTGCGTCTTCCTCAACCAAAATTTCAAAGCCTTTTTCTATAAGTTGTTTTGCAATGATGGGTGAAATGCAGACACGTCTTTCGCCTTTTTGAGTTTCTTTTAGTATGCCTATTTTCATTTATTTATGTGTTAAAAGATGAATTAAAAATATTTAAACTATTTCTATTATTAATGTTAAAAGAATTTTGAGAGAATTTTAAAAAAAGAAAACCAGCAAAAGAGCTAGTTTTTATAGGATAATTGTATTTAAAAAAAATAAATTCAACTAAAACTAAATCAATACGAAAAATTCGATATAAAGAAAGGGTTGATTTTTTATTATTCATTATAACTATTTCTTATTGCGATAGTACTGTGTAAATATAAATAATATATTATCTATAAAGGTTGATAAAAATCACATTTATTAACTAATATGTAATAATCTATGGATATATTGTAGATTGTGTAATAATTATTACAAAACTATAGGGTGAAAAACATTTCTTTTAACGAAAAAAGTAATTTAATTTATTCTTAAAATTATAAATTTTGAGGGAATACTTGTATTTTTACAAAAATATATAGTTTGAAAATTACTTTTTTAGGTACTGGTACATCACAAGGAATTCCTGTTATCAATTCAAAGCATCCTGTTTGTTTTTCAACTGATAAAAGAGACAAGCGTTTGCGAGTTTCTATCCTAGTTGAATGGGATAATTTTGCTTTTGTAGTAGATTGTGGCCCAGATTTTAGATATCAAATGTTGCGGGCAAATGTGAATGCAATTAATGGTGTTTTATTTACACATGAACATTCAGACCATACCGCTGGTTTGGATGATTTGCGTCCTTATAGTTTTCAAATGGGCGGCGTTCCAATTTATGCACAACAACGAGTTTTAGCGAATTTATTAAAACGTTTTGATTATATTTTTATTGATGAAAATAAATATCCTGGCGCACCAAGTGTGCAACAAAATGTACTTGAAAACAACCCTTTTTTACTTGGTAATTTGGAGGTTATTCCTGTTGAAGTAAATCACGGAAAATTAAAGATATTTGGATATCGATTTAAGAATATTGCTTATTTAACAGATGTAAAATCTATTGATACTGTTGAGAAAGAAAAACTAAAATATTTAGATGTATTAATTATTAATGCAATTCGACATAAACCGCATCATTCTCATTTAAATTTAGAGGAAGCTTTAGCATTAATAAAAGAGTTAAAACCTAAAAAAACATATTTTACGCATATTAGTCATCATTTAGGGTTTCATGCAGAAGTTGAAGGAATTTTGCCAGAAAATGTATTTTTAGCTTATGATGAATTGGTTTTAGAGGTAAATTAAAAATTCTATACTTTTTTAGCAATCATTAGAAAAAGCGGATATCTTTTATCGTTCTTTTCAATTTCGTAACAAATAGCATAGTGAATTACTTCAAAACCATTATTGTGTAGTAGTTCGGTTAATTCTATTTTAGTAAAACCATTATGTCCACTAAAATTTTGTGATGTTGTATGAAATGTTCCATCTTCTTCAACCAAATCTGCTATACATAAATAGCCATTTTTATTTAATAAAGAATGAAATATTGTCGCAGCTTTATCAATATTTTCTATATGATGCATTGTCATTAAGGTATAAATAACATCAGTTTTTGTAATGTTTTTTGGGTCTTCTAAAATATCAATTAAATAAGGTTTAAAAGTTTCAATTTTTAGTTGTTTAATTTTTTCTTTTAAAACCTCGATCATTCCTTCAGAAGTATCAACAAGTGTAATAACTTCAAAATAATTTTTTAATTGAAAACTTAATAATCCTGTTCCGCATCCAAATTCCAACGCTTTCATTTTTTTTGAAGGTTGGATAAAGTCAACTATTTTTTTAGCAAAAATTTTAGCTCTTGCTGTTTTTTCAGGATTGTTATCCCAATTTTCTGCTTCTTTATTAAAGTGTTCTGAACTCATTTTATTCTATTGAAATGTTGTATTTTTCTAACAACCCAGCGATTCCGTTTAAAGAGAACTTGGCATTTTTAATGTTGTTAGTTTCTGGATTGATTGAGTAGTTGTATGAAGTTCTAAAATCTGCTTTTTCTAAATTTGTATTTTTAAAAATAGCTCTTTTTAAGTCGCAATTATCTAATATTGTGTTTGATAAATCAGCTTTGTCAAAATCGGTTTCTTGTAAATTACAGTTTATAAATTTAGTATTTTTAAGCTTTAATTGATAAAATGAAGCTAAATTTAATAGACAATTATTAAAAGAAAAAGCAAGTAAAAAGGGATTGCATTCACTAAAATTTAAACCAACTAATTTACAGGTACTAAAAACAGCTTCTTTAAAAGAGGTGTTTTTTATATATGAATTACTAAAATTGCAATCTTCAAAATTACATTCTACAAATTCAATATTTGAAAGGTGGAGGTTTGAAAAGTTACAATTACTAAAAGTACAATTGTCGTATTCGCCTTTTGTAAAACCATTTACGGTATAATCTTTTCCTTTGAAAGTGCTATTTTCTATAAAGTTATCATTCATTTTTTTGATGCCAAAGTGGTTTGCTATTTCAGCATTAAATTTAGAGTAAAATCTTAATTATTGCATTATAAATTTAATAAATTGTATTTGGAAAGCTCTTTTAATCTATTTTTTTAAAATCAAAAATTTAGAATCCATGACATTTCCTATTAAAATTAGATCTTTATAAGATGCAGCAACAGTAGATCCAGACATTATGTTTCCATCGTCTAAAAAAAGTTGTGTAATAGTATAATCGTTTTTGCCACGATACTTAATTTTTATAATTTCAGAAGGAGTAGTTTCTTTTTTTCCTTTTGCATAAGAAGCAAACCTTAATAAATTTGGGTGTGCTCCAATTAATAGATTTCCTTCACTATCGAACTCTATATTATCAACTCCAGTTCCACAATAAATATCTTCAATAAAGGTTAAATCTCCATTTTGTTCTTTTTTATAAACTTTTAGTAAAAATTTTCTAGGGGAAGCCACAAAAATTAGATTTCGCTTACTGTCGAAGTTTATCCCGTTAGCATAGGCAATTCCGTTGGCTACTTCACGATAGTTTTCACCATCAAAATAAATAATATTAGAGAGTGATAAGCCTAAATAATCTTCAATAAGTTGTCTAAAACCTTTTGTGTACTTGTGGTCGTTTGTAAAATAAAACTGATTTTTATTTATTAAAACAACATCATTCGGGCTATTTATTAGCGGATGCACTAAAGATTTTTCAAAAGTCAGTTTTTTGTCTTTTAAATTAAAAACTTCTAAAGAATGCCCTTTTGAAGTATGATTTACAGCTATAACTTTGTATGTACTATCTATTTTTAGGAAAGAAATTCCGTGAGGAGCGAATTCATTTTTAAATGTTGAGGTTAGGTTTGTTAAATTGAATTTTTCATTATCCAATTCCATAAAAAACAAATCTCCTGTATCTAAAGAATTCGAATTTAAAAATCCTCTTTTAGTTGATGAAATTAGAGCGAAGTTATCTTGTGTACTTATGGATATATCTTCGGCGCCTGGTAAATTAATTTTTTTTACAATAGTTCCACTAAAATTGTTTTCAATTGTTCTAAAAAAACCAGTTGAAATAAAAATATGGGAAATAAATACTACTATAATTAACAGTAGGGTAATAATTATTATTTTAAATACTTTCATACTTTTATATGCTTTGGAGATAGCTTTGTTTTATAAAAGTACGTAAAATCAATTAATTATAAGATTGTTTAAAAACAACCACAAAAAAAGCCCATCTGTTAAGATGGGCTTTGTAAAAAATTAAGAAGTATATATTAAATTACTTTTACATTTACTGCGTTTAATCCTTTTTTACCTTCCTGTAAATCAAATTCAACTTCGTCGCCTTCGCGTACTTCGTCAATTAATCCAGAAATGTGAACAAAATGTTCTTTGTTTGAACCTTCTTCTGTAATAAATCCGAAACCTTTAGTTTCATTGAAGAATTTTACTGTTCCTTTACTCATAATAAAAATTTTTATATTAATTATTTTATATTGTGCAAAGATAATGCCAACTATTGAGATAACCTAAAAAATAAAGATTTATTATTCAAATAGTTATGAGACGTATTTCCAATGCATATTTAGTTTGAATAAACTTCCAGAAAAAGTTTTGTAAACTAAGTTTTCAGTTGATCTTTTTTAAATTTTTCAAATTTATTTTCTATTGACTTTGGCCAACTGTTATTGCTTGAATCAACATCGGCTGTTTCTTGATCAGGATCAATTGTAATTTTTTTTATGGCCTTACTTGCTGGAAAAACTTTAGTTACTTCGGCATCATTTTTTCTCCAAATTTGAGCAGGATATTGTTTACGTTCTTTTGAACCGTCTTCATATTCAAATTCTACAATAATTGGCATTACTAAATCGCCAGGTTTTTCAAATTTTAATTCATAAAAATATTTTGGAGCCTTCATAGTAGCTTTTTCTTCAGTAGAAAAATTTTTATCAATATAATCGGTTAATAAGCTATAATCTTCAGCTTTATTATTTTTTAAATCTTCTGTAAATTCATCGCTATCTTCTGAAATTAAAAATAATGATGGCGGAATAGCGTCTTTACTAATGTTATAACGTTGGTAAATTTTTATAGCATCTTCAGTTGGTTTGTTGGTAATATGGTATTTTTTAACTTCTTTAATACCAATGTCATTATTACCTGTTGTATAAAACCAACCTCTCCAAAACCAATCTAAATCCATTGCAGAAGCGTCTTCCATAGTTCTAAAAAAGTCAGCAGGAGTGGGGTGTTTAAATTTCCAACGTGTTGCATAGGTTTTAAAAGCGTGGTCAAATAATTCTGGTCCCATTATAGTATGTCGCAAAATCCAAAGAGCTGTTGCAGGTTTTGCATAGGCATTATTTCCAAATTGATACAAATCATCTCCTTTAGCCATTATTGGAGCTAATTTTGATTGATCGCCTTTCATATATGGAATAATGTTTTTTGGAATTCCCCGGTTTAATGGAAAATTTTTGTCGTAATCACGATTTGCCAATAACTGAACAAAAGAATTTAAACCTTCATCCATCCAAGACCATTGACGCTCGTCTGAATTTACAATCATTGGAAAAAAGTTATGACCAACTTCATGAATTGTAGTTCCAAGCATTCTATATTTAGTTCTATCGGTATAAGTTCCATCTGGATTTGGTCTTCCAGGATTAAAACAAATTTGAGGATATTCCATTCCCATTTGTCCATCTACAGATATCGCTTTATGATAAGGATAGTCAAAAGTATGTCTGGAATACGTAATTAAAGTCTGCGCAACTGCTCTTGTAGAATGATCTCCATATAATGGATTGGCTTCTTTCGTATAATAAGAATATGCCATAACATTTTTCCCATTAATATTAACAGCCATTGCATCCCAAATAAATTTTCTAGAAGTTGCAAAGGCATAATCTCTTACATTTTCTGCAAAAAACCTCCAGGTTTTTGTATTTTTTGATTTTTCTTGCTCTGCTTTTACAGCTTCGTCTTGAGAAACAATTAGTACAGGATTATCATAAGTTTTTCTAGCTTTTTCAAGTCTCTTTTGTTGTGTTTTTGTAAGTACTTCCTTCTCATTCATTAAAACACCGGTTGCTCCAAGAATATGATCTGCAGGTGTCGTAATAGATACTTCGTAATCTCCAAATTCCAAAGCAAATTCACTACGTCCCCAAAATTGGTCGTTTTGCCAACCTTCTACATTATTATAAACACACAATCTTGGAAAGAACTGTGCAATTACATAACTGTTATTGTTGTCTTCAGGAAAATGTTCAAAACCAGATCTTCCGCCTTGCGTAACGTGATTGTTAATGTTGTACCACCATTTTATTTTAAATGAGTGCGAATTTCCCGAAGCTAATGGAGTGTCTAAGTTAATACGCATCATTGTTTGGTTGATAAGGTATGATGCATCACTATTGTCCATGTTTTTCACGTACTCTATTTTAAATCCACCATCAAATTTAGCTTCAATAAATGTTTTTGAAAACTGTTCAGGTGTATATAATAATGTATTTAATTTACTGGATTGAATATCTGGAGATTTGGAATCTGAGGCTCTTTTATTTTGATCTAATTGAAGCCATAGATATTCTAATGTGTCTTGCGAATTATTGTGATATGTTATTATTTCTTCACCATAAATACGTTGGTTATCATCATCTAAAATAAGATCTATTTTGTAATCCACTTTTTGTTGGGTGTACTCATAACCAGGAGCTCCAGAAGCCGTATGTTGGCTGTTTGGTGTTGGTAATTCTTCATGAAGTTGTTTAAACTTACTTATGTTGTAATGTCCTTTTTGACGCTCAGTTTCTTGAGCAAAAAACGTGGTTGAAATTATAAAAAATGATAGAATTAGTAAAAAATATTTTTTCATTTCAGAAAGATATAATTGTATAAAAGTCACGTTTTTATTGAGGTTGTATTTTTTTTGTGTTGTAATCTCAATTAAAACCACAAATTACTTTTTAGTTGAACTTCTTAAAATACTTGATTAAAAAACTTTAAATAAGCTATTTATTATTAACTTTTAATTTGCTCTTTTTTAAATTGTTCAAATTTATTTTCAGTTGTTTTTGGCCAACTGTTATTACTCAAATCAACATCAGCGGTTTGTTCGTCTGGATCAATTGTGATTTTTTTAATGGCTTTACTCGCTGGAAAAACTTTAGTTACTTCTGTATCATTTTTTCTCCAAATTTGAGCAGGGTATTGTTTGCGTTCTTTTGAACCGTCCTCATATTCAAATTCTACAATAATTGGCATTACTAAATCACCAGGTTTTTCAAATTTTAATTCATAAAAATATTTTGGAGCCTTCATAGTAGCTTTTTCTTCAGAAGAAAAATTTTGATCGATATAATCGGTTAATAAACTATAATCTTCCGCTTTATTATTTTTTAAATCTTCTGTAAATTCTTCACTATCTTCTGAAATTAAAAATAATGATGGAGGAATTGCGTCTTTACTAATGTTATAACGTTGGTAAATTTTTATAGCATCTTCTGTTGGTTTGTTGGTAATATGGTATTTTTTAACTTCCTTAATACCAATGTCATTGTTTCCTGTTGTATAAAACCAACCTCTCCAAAACCAATCTAGATCCATTGCAGAAGCATCTTCCATAGTTCTAAAAAAGTCAGCAGGAGTAGGGTGTTTAAATTTCCATCGTGTTGCGTAGGTTTTAAAAGCATGGTCAAATAATTCTGGTCCCATTATGGTTTGACGCAGTATAAAAAGCCCAGCTGCAGGTTTGGCATAAGCATTTGATCCAAAGTTAAAAATATTATCTCCTTGAGTCATAATTGGAGCTAATCTGCTTTGATCACCTTTCATATATCGAACTATATTTTTTGGATATTTAGTCATTGGAAAGAGGATAGAATCGTATTTATATTCCGCTAAAATTTCAACAAAAGAGTTGATACCTTCATCCATCCAAGTCCATTGGCGTTCGTCTGAATTAACAATCATTGGGAAAAAACTATGTCCTACTTCATGAGTAACAACACCAATTAAACCCTTTTTGGCTCTTAATGTATACTTACCATTTTTATCTGTTCTACCAGCGTTAAAAGAAATCATAGGGTACTCCATTCCCATTTGTACATTTACCGATGTAGCATGCGGATACGGATAATCGAATGTATGTTTAGAGTACACTTCTAATGTATTTGCAACAACTTTTGTAGAATGTTCTTGCCATAATGTTTTGCCTTCTTCTGGGTAAATAGAATACGCCATAACTGTTTTGTTATTTAACTTAACAGCCATTGCATCCCACATATATTTGGAAGAAGTGGCGAATGCAAAATCGCGGACATTCTCTGCATATAATTTCCAAGTTTTTGTTTTATTGCTTTTTTCAATTGAAGCCGCTATAGCTTCTTCAGGTGTTACAATAAACATTGGATTGTTATAGTTAGTTTGCGCTTGTTGATATCTATTGTATTGAGCTTTTGATAAAACATCTTTCGGATTTTTAATGACTCCGGTTCCATTTAAGATATAATTTTTTGGAGTTGTAATTGAAACATCAAAATTCCCGAATTCTAAGGCAAATTCACTCGATCCCCAAAATTGCATATTTTGCCAGCCTTCTACATTATTGTAAACTGCTAAACGAGGATAGAACTGTGCAATTGCATATGCAGATGTTCCGTCTTCAAAAATTTCAAAACCAGATCTTCCTCGATCTTCTCTATAATTATTTATGTTATACCACCATTTTATATTAAAAACAAACGTTTTACCAGATGCTAACGGATTTGGTAAATCAATTCGCATCATAGTATTGTTTATGGTGTGATTTAAATCTTTTCCATTAGCATCTTTTAATGCTTCAATTTTAAAACCACCTTCAAAAGGTTTTCCCATAAAATTTTTTATAAAATTGGTAGGAGAATAAGCAACTCTCGGCCCACCGCCATTTCTATCATTTCCTTTTGAATCTGCAGCACGAACATTTTGGTCGAGTTGTACCCATAAATACTCTAAATTATCTTTAGAATTATTATGGTATGTTATGGTTTGTTTACCGCTAATTCTATGATTTTCAGTATCTAAAACAATATCCATTTTATAATCAACTTGCTGCTGAGTATATTCGTATCCAGGAGCTCCAGAAGCAGTATGTTGCTTGTTTGGAGTTGGTAATTCTTGGTGTAATTGTTTAAATTTACTAATGTTATAATGCGCTTTTTGCTCATTTTTTTGTTGTTCTTCTTGAGCAAAAACAGAAGAAGAAATTATTACTGAAGAAAGTAATAATAAAAATAAATTTTTCATTATAAATAGGATTGAATTAAGATTTGAAATTTAATGATTTTAACAATAAATTTAGAATATAATTAAAATTTTAACAAACCTTTATGTATTTTATTATTTAAGTAAAAGGTTTTGTGTTTTTTGTTTGCATTTATTTTAATAATATTTTGTTGATCTTCAAAATCTCTTATTA
>CBDUKG010000088.1:0-10162 GCA_965367745.1 uncultured Flavobacteriaceae bacterium
AAATAATACGTTTCATGGCTTTTTTATAAGTTAAGCCATTTAAAAAGTCTGAATTTGCAATTTTAATCCCTTCTTTTGCTGAACACGCTTCTTCTGAAATATCTACACCTTCAAAAATATTTGGTATTTCTAAACCAAAATGTTTTGCAAAAGCATAATCGCGCTCATCTCCACAAGGAACTGCCATTACAGCACCTGTTCCATAACTTGCTAGTACATAATCTCCAATCCAAATTTGTACTTTTTCACCCGTAAAAGGATGCAACGCATAGGAACCAGTAAATACACCAGAAATGGTTTTCACATCTGCCATTCTATCCAATTCGCTTCGTTTTGCCGTTGCTTTTTGGTAAGCTTCAACAGCTTCTTTTTGTGCTGCAGTTGTAATTTTTGAAACCAATTCGTGCTCTGGAGCAAGTGTCATAAAACTAACACCGTAAATTGTATCAGGACGGGTTGTGAAAACAGAAATTTCCCAACCTGAATCTTGCTCTAAAACAGGAGCTTCTTTAGTTGTATTTTCTTTAGGATATACAGGAAATTGCAATGCTGTTTCTATTTTAGAAACAACTTTATAAGTGTCTTCAACAACTTCGTTTATAGAAAAACGTAAGATATTAAAACCTTGACTTTCAAAATATTCGGTTCTTGCAGCTTCATCTTCTTTCCCAGAAAACTCAACAATTGTTTTTTTAACAAAACATACATAATCAACAAGAAAAGCGCCAACCATATATTTAGCTCTAAATTTTGAAGATCCTTTTTTCTTTTTTAATTCATCCCATAATAAAGTTTCCGCTTTAGATGGGTTTGATCTATTTTCTTTAAGCGTTTCAAATTCTTTGTAAGATAATTTTACATCTTTACTTTCAGAAATAGCATTTGGTGCTACTTTGAATGAAACCATTGCGCCTTCTGATCTCCCAATCCAATAGGTTTGAGAATCTTTTAACGGTTGAGGCCAATCTATTTTATTTAATCCGTCTAATAAACGTTGTGCATAGGCAGTAATTCGCATACTCCATTGCATCATTTTTTTACGCACTACGGTATGTCCGCCACGTTCTGAAACCCCGTTTACAATTTCATCGTTTGCCAATACGGTTCCTAATCCAGGACACCAGTTTACTTCGGTTTCAGATAAAAATGTTAACCTATATTTTAATAATATTTTTTGTTTTTCTTCTTCTGAATATTTGTTCCATTCTTGTGCAGTAAAATTTACGGTATCTTCATCGCAAACCGCATTGATATTTTTATTTCCTTCTTTAGAAAATACATCTTCTAGTTCAGAAATAGCTCTAGCCTGGTCCGCATCTTTACAATAATAAGAATCAAATAATTGAATAAAAATCCACTGCGTCCATTTGTAATAATTAGGGTCTGAAGTTCTTACTTCACGAGACCAATCGAAAGAAAATCCAATTTTATCTAATTGTTTTCTGTAGGTTTTAATATTGGCTTCAGTAGTAATTGCCGGATGCTGCCCTGTTTGAATTGCATACTGTTCTGCAGGTAAACCAAAAGAATCATAACCTTGCGGATGCATTACATTAAACCCTTTATGGCGTTTGTAGCGTGCATAAATATCAGAAGCTATATATCCCAGCGGATGTCCAACGTGCAATCCTGCTCCTGAAGGATATGGGAACATATCCAACACATAAAATTTAGGTTTTTCAGATATATTCTCTGCTTTAAAAGTTTGATTCTCTGCCCAATATTGTTGCCAGTTAGCTTCAATTTCTCTAAAATTGTATTCCATCCTTATTATTCCATTTTTAAAAGCGCAAAGTTACGTTTTATAAATAGAATTATAAAGCGTATTTTTAGGGTTTAAAATTTATCAAAATATTCTAAAATAAAACCATTTTAAAACTATAATGAATAAAGAAATTGGATTGGTGCTTTCTGGTGGAGGCGTTCGAGCTATTGCTCATATAGGGTTTTTAAAAGTATTGTTAGAAAACAACATTCAACCAACAAAAGTTTCTGGAACTAGCGCAGGTGCGTTAGTTTGCGCCCTGTATGCTGCTGGTTACAAAACTGATGAAATGCTGTCTTTTTTTAAACAAACACCTTTGTTAAAACTATCTCTATATGCGTTAAATAAACCAGGCATCATGGATAGTGAAAAATACATAGGCTTTTTTAAAGAATATTTTTCTGAAGATACTTTTGAAAGTTTAAAAATACCATTAACTGTTACTGCAACTAATTTATTAAATGGGAAATTAGATTATTTTAATTCTGGTCAGTTAATTAAACCTTTAATCGCTTCTTGTGCTTTGCCTCCGGTTTTTTCGCCTATTGAAGTGAACGGAAATTTATATTCTGATGGAGGGGTTTTAAATAATTTCCCTATAGAACCTTTAAAAGATACGTGTTCAAAAATTTTAGGAAGCTTTGTAAATCCTATTGAAGAAATAGATAAATCTGAGATAAGTTCATCTATGGAACTGATGTATAGAGTCTACCATATTGGTTTAGATGCTAGTAATATTAAGAAATTCTCAGAATGTGATTATGTTTTTTCTCCAAAAAACATTGATCAAGTCGGTGTTTTAGATGCTAGAGGAATCGATAAAGCTTATAAAATTGGTTATGAAAGCGCACAAAAAGAAATTGACACTATTCTAAAATCTGTTTGGCAATAAATTTTATAATTAATTACCAGATGAAAATTTCTATAAAATGATATTGTAATTGCTATTTTTTTAGTTAGTTATTTGTAATTTTCAACCTTTAAATTTTATAAATTTCGACTTGGAAAATAAAAATTACAAAGCACATTTCGCATTACTTGGAGCTAATTTAATTTACGGAGCTAATTTTTTAATAGCTAAAGGTTTAATGCCAAATTACTTTAAACCATCTGGTTTGGTGCTGTTAAGAGTTTTGGCTGCTGGAATGTTATTTTGGATAGTAAAGCAGTTTATAAAAGAAAAAATTGAAAAGAAAGATTTAATACTACTAGCTTTTTGTGGTTTGTTCGGAATTTCTATTAATATGTTGTTCTTTTTTCATGGGTTGAGCTTAACTTCTCCTATTGATGCTTCTATAATTATGACAACTACACCTGTAATTGTTTTAATTTTAAGCGCTCTTATTTTAAAAGAAAGAATTACTGTTAATAAGTATTTAGGAATTATA
Source organism: uncultured Flavobacteriaceae bacterium (assembly GCA_965367745.1). GTDB lineage: Bacteria > Bacteroidota > Bacteroidia > Flavobacteriales > Flavobacteriaceae > Lutibacter. The sequence continues at coordinate 3,154 of CBDUKG010000088.1, forward strand.
ATTGGTGGAATTGGTGCTGTAATGTTAATCTTATATGGCAAAACTGCAGAAGGAACCAGCTCTTTTTTAGGAAATCTATTTGTGTTTTTTAATGCGTGTTCTTATGGTTTGTATTTGGTTTTAGTAAAGCCTTTAATGAAAAAATACAACCCTATAACGGTAATAAGTTGGGTGTTTTTGTTCGGACTTATTTTTATAATTCCATTTGGAGTTAAAGATTTGTTTACAACAGATTTTAGCATTTTTACAACCAACACCTATCTTGCTTTAGCTTTTGTAATTATTGCAACTACTTTTTTAACCTACTTATTTAATATTTATGCACTAAGTCACGTACCGCCCTCTGTTAACGGAAGTTATATTTATTTACAACCGGTTCTTAGTTTTATAATTGTAAGTGTTTATGCCTATTTAATGGGACATGAAGAATATTCTCAAGACATAAATTTAGTGAAAATTTTAAGTTGTTTTTTAGTAATTCTAGGTGTTTATATGATTAGTAAAAAACCAAAAGCTAAGGTAACTTAGTCCCTAGCTATTTTATGAGTAAGGTTATCTCAAAAAATATTTTTAGATTAGTCTAAAAATATCATTACATTTGCCTAAAACATAGGTTGAATGTTATCTCAGACTGAAGAAAATTATTTAAAAGCAATTTATAGTATTGGTTTACACACGGGTAAAAGCGTAAGTACTAATAATATTGCTAAAGAATTGCATACAAAAGCCTCATCTGTAACCGATATGATTCAAAAACTATCGGATAAAAAGCTTATAAACTATAAAAAATATCAGGGCGCTCATTTAACTTCTGAAGGAAAAGAGATTGCGGTAAGAATTGTAAGGAAACACCGTTTATGGGAAGTGTTTTTAGTAAATAATTTAAACTATGCTTGGGATGAAGTGCACGATTTAGCAGAACAATTAGAACACATAAAATCTGATACTTTAATTGATAAATTGGAAGAATATTTAGAGTTCCCTACACACGATCCTCACGGAGACCCAATTCCAGATAAAGATGGAAATATTGAACATCATAAAAATGTGATGCTTTCGTCTGTTGAAGTTGAAAAAACTTGTAAAGTAATTGGTGTAAAAGATTCTTCTTCAGAATTTTTAAAATATTTAGATTCAAAAAATATCCAGTTAGGAGGTATCATAAAAGTAATATCAAAAGAAGTATTTGACAACTCAATAACGATAGAAATTAACCAACAAATAATATCGATATCACATCAAATATCAAAAAATTTATTTGTCAAAAAATTATAGAAAATGGAACAAATTATTAATTATTTCGAAAGTATTAATCCAATATTAGCAGCGCTTTATGCAACACTTTTCACATGGGGTTTAACGGCTTTGGGCGCTTCGTTAGTATTCTTTTTTAAAGGATATAACCGAGCTGTATTTGACGGAATGTTAGGTTTTACAGGTGGGGTAATGGTGGCAGCAAGTTTTTGGAGTTTGCTAGCTCCTGGAATTGAAATGAGTCCTGGGGAAGGTTTTGTAAAAGTGATTCCTGCTGTTGTAGGCTTTGGATTAGGAGCAATCTTCTTATTTGGTTTAGACAAAGTACTGCCGCATTTACACGTAAACTTTAAAGAATCTGAAAAAGAAGGTGTTAAAACACCTTGGCATAAAACCACTTTATTAGTGTTGGCAATTACTTTACATAATATTCCAGAAGGTTTAGCTGTGGGTGTATTATTTGGTGGTGTTGCGGCAGGTTTTGATGGAGCAACAATTGGTGGTGCAGTGGCATTAGCAATTGGTATTGGTTTGCAAAATTTCCCTGAAGGTTTTGCGGTTTCAATGCCTATAAGAAGGCAAGGGGCTAGTAGATGGAAAAGTTTTATGTACGGACAATCTTCTGCAATTGTAGAGCCTGTTGCTGCGGTTATTGGAGCCTGGGCTGTAATGACATTTCAACCAATTCTACCTTATGCATTGTCATTTGCTGCAGGAGCTATGATTTTTGTGGTTGTTGAAGAGGTAATTCCTGAAACGCAACGAGATAAATATACAGATATAGCCACCCTTGGTTTTATAGGAGGTTTTATTGTTATGATGACTTTAGATGTTGGTTTAGGATAAAATTTTAGTTTATAATTTTAATTCCTTCACACTAAAATCGGCAAATAATACTTGCTCATCTTGCAAACTATTGGAGTCGTTTAAACTGCGATAAATTCCCCATTTTGGCCGCATAAAGTCTGCATCTGTTTTCCACATTCGAATATTATCATTTGAATAATTGAATAACAGTGCATTCGTTTTAAAATCTTTTAATTCAATATTATAAGAACCTGATTCTTTTTCACCGTAAATTACAGTTTCAACAACTTCAACCCATTGACCTTTAAAGGGAGATAAATCTGTTTTTTTTAATGTAATTTGGCTATTGGTCTCGGCATATCTTAATTCTAGGTTGTCGGGAGAACCTTTTCTTGTTGTTAAAGTTATTAAAGGCATACTATCTTCGCTACCTCCAACAGCTTTTATTTGATGAATATGAGTAAAACTGCTAGACGACTTAAAATTGGAACCTAATTTAAATTTCCAAGAATAAACAACTTTCTCATTTTTTACACCTTTTAAATTATCAGGAGATTTATCATAGGATTTTATTTCGTTTCTCTGGCGGTCAAATTTTACACATCTATCATTATCAGGTGTAGTATGAATATAAAATTGAAAAACATTTTTATTAAGGTCTGCATCAAAAATTTCATCAATATGCCTTCCAAAAGATTCGTGACTGCAATCTGGAGCTTCAACAACATTATAACCAGGAGCAAAAACACTATTTATAAGTTCATACGTTTGTCCTTCTCCAGTTGCGTTTAATAAAATTTCTGAAAGTACTTCAGTCTCTGTCTCAGTTTCAGTCTCTGTCTCAGTTTCAGTCTCTGTCTCAATTTCAGTCTCAGGAATGGGCACAGGGATTATAGATTCTTCACCTTCTTGACAAGAAAGCAATAAAAATATCACCGTAATGTTTAAAAATATTAACCTACTATTTTTAATTAAAAATATCATTTGAAAATTGTCCTTAGTTTATGCTAAAATAAGTAATTAATAATTATAATTTTATTGTAATTTCCTTTTTTTGTTGGAATAAATAATTAGAAAAATAATAGCAACAACTAGTAAAATAATATAAATAAAATTATGAAGTACAAATAAAATACTATTTAAAATAAATCCTAGAAATTTCCAGTTACTTTCAGGTTCATAAGGGTTTTTAAATGAGAACGTTTCGAAAGGAATATTTAAATCTGAGTTTGAAAATATATCAATTACATCAAAATATATTTCAGATTCTTTCACGACTGCGTTAAAATTAAAATCTGCAATTTTTTTGGTATATGTAATTATTAAATTTTCATCGGGTTGCAATCCGTAATTTGTTAATTGAAAGTGTACTATATTTTGTTCTAAATTAATTTTAGGATTTGATGGTGCGGAAACTTTAGAATTTTCAATAGAAATATCATCCATAAATTGTACATAAAAATCACCTTTTTCTATAGGTGATTTCCATAGTGATCCGGTTTCAATTAAATAAATGAACCCATTTTTATAATCGTTTGTATAACCTTTTACAGTTTTAGAATTATTTGTGTTTACCAAAAAATGTACTGTAAATATTATGGTTTCTTTTGGTGGAAAGGTTAGTTCCCAAACATACCAGTTTTCATTTTCAACATTTGGAGATAAGTGTAAAGGAATTTCAGTTCTGTTTATAGCTCCTTTAATTTTGTATAAATCGTCAAAAACAACTTCATTTAAATTGTCCTTAAAAGTAGTTGGAGGAAACACATTGTTAATGGGATAACCAACTTTTATAGAGATACTGGCATCTGTAGAATTATAAAAATTATATGTACCTTTTACAACTGCAAAGCCTTTATATAACTGCATATAAACCACCTCAGATTGCATCTGGATTTGTTTGTAGGCTAAGGAATCTTCTTCAAAAAGTAATTTAAAACTGCCACTTCCGCCAGCGTTCCAAATACCAGGTTGTGAGGCGTTAGAAAGTAATATAAAACTAAGTAGTAACGTGCAAAAAAATGCGATGCTATTTTTTAGATGTTTCATTTTTAAAAGGAATTAGCTATTTGTCCTCAAAAATGTTAATGATTAGATTTCCAATAAAATAAAGATCAATAACTGACTTAAAGTTACTAAATTAATTGCTATTATTAATAATTCAGAAGTGAAAACAATAGTTTTTGATACAACTTTTCATAAAAACAATAGTTCGAAATGATGTTGCTTTAGGTTTAAACATGTAAAATGCTTAACCAGTTTTGAACACTAATTTAAATAAGGTTGTGTTTTCTTGCTTTTGAAACCGCTTCCATTTTATTGTGAACCTGTAATTTTTTGTAAATATTCTCTATATGTTTTCTAACCGTTGAAGGTGAAATAATTAGGTTGTCGGCAATTTCATTATAATTTAAACCTTTGCTTAAGTGCTCTAAAATTTCAGTTTCTCTATTGGTAAGTTTAATTTTTTCGAGTTCATTTTTAGCATCAATACTTATTGGGTTACGTAATAGGTTGAGCGTTTTTAATGCAATACTTGGCGTCATAGGAGCGCCACCATTTAGCACTTCTAAAATACAGTTATGTAGATTTTCGGCGTCAATTTCTTTTAATAAATAGCCATTTGCACCTGCTTTTATAGCTTTAAAAATGTTTTCATCATCATCAAAAACAGTGAGCATAATTATTTTAATATGTGGATATTTAGATTTTATAATTTCTGTTGCTGTAATACCATCCATTTCAGGCATTTGAATGTCCATTAAAATAACATCTATATTATGATTTACTTCTAGTTTTCCAATTAATTCAGCGCCATTATTTCCTTTAAATTTAAAATTTAAATCATTAAAAAAGGATAATTTTTCTATAACAGCTTTTGCTAAAAAACTATTATCTTCTGCAATGGCTATTTTTAGATTCATAAGTATTTATTTTTATGGTATTTGTAAATTTAATTAGAAATACTCCGTAAAACTATACGGCATTTGTCTTATTTTTAGAACATACAATTTTAATAGATGTTCCTTTATTTGGTTCAGAATTGATTGTGATATTACCACCAACTTCGCTAATTCTGCGCTGCATATTTTCTAAACCATTACCAAGTTCAACTGTATTTATATCAAACCCCTTTCCGTTGTCTGTAATTTCAAATTCAAGGTTTTCTGGGCTTTCTGAAATATGAATTTTAATTTCTGTTGCTTCTGCATATTTAATAGCATTGTTAATGGTTTCTTGAAAAACCCTGAAAATGTTCATTCCTTTAATAGAAGAAAAAACAATAGAACTTTTAATGTTTGATTTAAATTGAAAATGAATATTGGATGTTGCATTTTTGGCTTTTTCAATAAAGGATAATAAACGAGATTGAAATTCTTCATAATTAATTTCATTTTTGTTCATAGCCCAAATAGTGTCTCTTAATTGCCCAATTGTGCCTCCAGCAAACTGATTAATTTCTGAAAGTTTTGATCGAAGCTTTTCATTTGTTGCATCGGTTAAAAATTTTAAATTATCAATAGAAGAAATTATAAAGGTGAGCTGAGAGCCAATATTATCGTGTAAATCTCGTGAAATTCGTAAACGTTGGTCCTGCAGTTTGTTATAAGTTTGTGCTTCTTTTAAAGCTAATTTGTTTTTATATTCTCTTTTTTTATGCTGTTGACGTTTGTATAAACCAAATGAAATAATAGTAAAAATTAGCAGCCCAGAGCCTAATAATAATGCATATAAATTTTTACTTTTTATTTCTAATTCATTTTTTAATAGTTCTTCTTTTTGCTGTGCTAATTCTTTTTCACGTTGTGAAGTATTATATTTTTCTTGAATTTCTGCAATTTCTTTTGTAACCCTTGAATTAAATATACTGTCTTGAGCTACCGAATATAATTTTTGGTAATGAAGAATACTATCAGTATTCTTTTTTACTGCAAAAAATGAAAGGAGCCCTTTATATGCTTTCATTTCTAATTCCTTTGCATTTGTTTTTTTAGCTAATAATAGTCCTCTTCTAAGACTTATTTCTGCCTCCCTAATTTTCCCATTAGTTAAGTATAAATCTCCCATATTTTGACTTACACTGGCAATGCCATAACTGTCATTTAATTTTTCTCGTAATTGTAAGGACTTATTAAAAAAGAGTATTGCTTCATCAAATTGTTTTTGATTAGTTAAAATAGCACCGTAGTTGTTATACAGTGTAGATAATTCTTGTTCATAATTATTTTTTTCAGCAATCTCAATACCTTTTTTATAATTAAGGGTGCTTTTTAGGGTGTCTTTTAAAAATAAATATGAATTTCCAATATTGGTATAAGATTGAACTAGTCCAAATTCATCGTTGATTTGTTCTCTTATTTTAACTACATCTAAATGTTCATTTAATGCTTTTTGATATTGTTTTAGATTAAAATAAATATTTGCAATGTTATTTTTTATTAAGGCAACATATTGTTCATTTTTTAAACTTTCAAAAATTTCTAAAGCTTTTGTATTGTAATAAATAGCTGAATCCATTTTGAAAATACGTTGATAGGAAATCCCCATTTTGTTATAAAGGCTACCTAATCCTAAAGTGTCTTTATTTTTTAATCTAATAACTAATGCTTTTTTATAAAAGGTATTTGAAGTGTCAAAATTTGAAAGTTTATAATGGATAATTCCAAAATCGTTATAAGCTTGCGCTTCCCCATTTAGGTTATTGGTTTTTTTAGATAAATCCAAAGCAATATTTCCAAAGTAAAATGCTGAATCTGTTGAAATACCACTATAATACCAACATAAATCTCCGTAAGCTTTAATTTTTAAAGAATCGGTTATTTCTGTTTTAACAAGTGCTTTTAGGCTATCAATTATCTTGTTTTGAGCACTAACAATTGAAAGGCTTAAAATTGAAAATAAGATGGTTAGTTTTAGTTTCATAAATAGTTAGTTTTAACTAAAATAC
>CBDUKG010000089.1:0-9877 GCA_965367745.1 uncultured Flavobacteriaceae bacterium
GGTTTCATTCCTAAAACAACATCACCATACATTTGAATAAATCTTCTGTAAGAATCCCAAGCGAAACGCTCGTTTCCAGATTTTTCAGCCAAACCAACAACAACTTCATCATTTAAACCTAAGTTTAATACTGTATCCATCATACCTGGCATTGAAACTCTTGCACCAGAACGTACAGAAACTAATAAAGGATTTTCTTTGTCTCCAAATTTAGATCCCATTATGTTTTCTATATTTTCTATAGCTTCTTCAACTTCTTTAGTTATCATTTCAACAACTGCATCTTGTCCAAACTTGTTGTATTCTGTACAAACTTCTGTAGTAATTGTAAATCCAGGAGGAACAGGTATTCCTATTAATCCCATTTCAGCTAAGTTAGCTCCTTTACCTCCTAAAAGGTTTTTCATTGTACTATTACCGTCTGCTGTTTTATTACCAAACTTGTAAACTCTGGTTTTCACTTCTTGTAGCGTCTCCATCTTAAATTATTTGTTTATGTGTTAATCTTTTTGTTATAATGGCTACAAATTTAAGCACAGTCTATAAAGTATATTATGACTTATGTCATTGAATTTTTCTGATTTAAACTAAAAGTAACGTTTGTTACTTTTAAAAAGGAATACATATGCTAATTATATAGATATTTAAAAGAAAAATAATTTTCTTTATAAGGTGTTGTATTTAATAAAATACTTTTTTACAAAAAAATAGAGTGTAAATAATTTTATAGTTAATTGGTATAATAATTGGGGCTTTAAAGAAAGTAATTATAGCGTACCTTTTTAGTTTTAAAAAAAATAGACTTTGTAACCGGATTAAGGTTTCAAAGTCTATTTTAGAAAGATGTAATTTGTTTACTCTTTTTAATAAATAAAAGAGTAATTAAAAATTGGTATCAAGCAATTCGCCAGAAAGTTGCAATAATATTAATTCTGCATTTTTAGCATCGTATTTTGCTGCATTTAAATTAGATTGTGCGTTTAATAGGTTTATTTGTGCTTGTCTAAACTCAATAGAAGTTGCTTGTCCCAATTTAAATTTTTCTTCAGTTCTTGAAAAATTATTTTTATTGGTTTCAACATTTTTTTCTTCAGCATTTAGAATAAATAAAGAGTTGTTATAAACTTCTAAAGCATTTGCTACGTTGCGCTCCAACTCATTTAACACTCTCTCTTTTTGCACTTTTAAGTTATCTTCATAAATCTTTGCATTTTGAATCCGTGTTTTTGTAGTACCGCCATCAAACAAATTCCAATTTAAACTTAAGCCGGCATTTAAGCCTTGAGACAATTGTTCTACATAATTAAAACTAGCATCGTTATCAGATTTATTAAAACCATAGGAACTATTTAAGTTTAAAGTTGGTAATAAATTAGATTTATTAATTTTTATATCAAATTCACTTATCTGAAGATTTTTATTAACTTTTTGAATTTCAATATTATAATTTTTAGCTTTTTCTAAAAGAGTATTTAATTCAAAAACTAAATTAAATGTAATATCAGTTTCTACTGAAAAATCCGTATTTACATTTCTACCCAACACTAAATTTAAATCTCTTTTTGAATTCGATAGTAAACGACGCGTATTTATAAATCTAATACTATCGTTATTAACATCAACTTCTGCATTTAATACTTGAAGTTTTGTGTTTTGACCATATTCAAAACCATATTTGGCTCTTAATAAACGTTGTTTAGATACGTTTAAAGAAGCTCTAATATTTTCACTATCTTCAGTCAATTGTGATACATTATAATAAATTGAAAAAATTTGTAATAATGAATTTTCAATTACAGTTTGTGCTTCTAGTTCCGATAAATTATAGGATTCTTTTAATTTTTTATAATTGTAAGACCTTCCTAAACCATCAAAAAGTGTATAATTTAAACCAATAGATGCGTTGTAAGATTTAGATTCAGCTCCATTATTTTCTGATACAGTTCCGTTTTGCAAGGTGTTTTCAGTATCATTTAAATTGTAATTAGCACCTGCATTTGCCGTAATTCGAGGTAAATAACCACTATTATTTAGGCTTGAATTATTTTCAGCAATCTTAACATTATTTTTGGCAATTAAAATACCATAGTTGTTTTCTAAAGCTAAATTAACGGCGTCTTCTTTAGTTAGTTTTTCTTGAGCAAAACTGCTAGAAAAACAAAGTAAAAATATAATTACTATTTTATTAATATAATTCATCTTCCTTAATATTTGATTCGATAATTGCTCTTTCAACTTCTTCTTTTGTAACCTTTTCACCTGTTCTTAACCATTTTAAAAATACTTTTACTGAATTTCCAAGAGATAATAATAAGGGCAACACAACTAATGTTAATACAGTAGCTACTGCAATTCCATATGAAATTGATAAGGCCATTGGTTTTAAAAATTGAGCTTGTCTGCTTTTTTCCAATAAAAGTGGTGCTAAACCTGCAATTGTGGTTAATGATGTTAAGAAAATTGCTCTAAACCTTGAAATCCCTGCTTTAAATAATGCCTGATCATATTTTAGACCTTGTTTTAAGTTTGAATTAACCTTTCCAATTAAAACTAAACCATCGTTAACTAAAATACCTATTAAAGCAATGATTCCTAATGCAGATAATACATTTATTGGAAATCCGTGAATCCAATGTCCCCAACCTACACCAATTAAACTAAAAGGTATCATAATCATTAATAATAATGGTTGATCATAAGATCTAAATGTAAATGCTATTGTTATATAAATTAACAATAGTATGATAGGAAATGTTTTTAATGCTGAACTAGAAGTTTTTTGAGCCTCTCTATTTTGTCCTTCATAAATAGCTGATACTGTTGGATATTTTGATAAAATTTCAGGAATAACAGTAATTTTAATATTTTCAATGGCATCAACGGCACTTCCTTCTGGATCTTTTAAATCTGCATTCACTTGAATTTCTCTTTTTCCAGCAAGGTGATTTATAGCAACCTCACCTCTTTGAATAGTATATGTAGCAATTTCTCCAAAAGGAACGCGGTTTCCATTAGGTGTTGTTATCCACATATTATCTAAATCTTTAATGGAAGATCTGTCCTCTTTTAAGTAACGTACCCAAACTTTAATTTCATCTTGTCCACGTTGAAAACGTTGTGCTTGATATCCAAAAAAACCTGCTCTAACTTGGCTCATTACTGTTTGTAGATTTAAGCCTAATATATACGCATCGGTTTTTAATTTTATTTGCACTTCTTTAATACCTTGAGGATCATTATCTGAAATGTCTTTTAATTCAGGATCTTGACTTAAAGCAGTTTTAAGTTCTTCTTTTGCCGCTTTTAATTCCTTTATATTATTTCCTAAAAGAGAAACAGCAACAGGACTTCCACCAAAGCGACCACCAGAACCATAAGTTAAACTTTCTGTTCCATAAAAAGACCCTGCTTTTTCTCTAATTGAATTTGTAATGTCGGGTGAAGAAAACTCTCGAGATTCACCAGGTAATAAATTTACCGTTAATGAAGCATTTGAGGTTCCAGGTCCAATACGTTTAATTACATTTTGAACAACTTTCTGATTGTCAGATTGTTTTTCGGTATATTCTTCGCTTACCAGCCAAACTGCTTTTTCAATTTCAGAGATTATCGAATCTGTAACTTTTTCATTTGTACCTTGAGGCATTGTTAAATTAATAGCAATTCTATCACTAGCAATTTTTGGAAAAAAATCGGTTTTAATAATACCACCTTTAATACTAAAAATTGTTATAATTAATAATGCAATTGGAATTGCAAACCCTGCAATTTTATTTCGTAAAAAGAATTTTAAGAAAGGGGCGTAGATTTTATCTCTAATTAAAAAAAGAAAACTTTCAGATTTACTATTAATAGCTGAGAAAATTTGATTGATTTTTGTTTTCTTTTTCTCTTTACGAACCAATGCTTTAGAATGCGCAATATGTGCGGGTAAAATAATTAAAGCTTCTATTAAAGAAATTCCGAGTGTTAGTATTACTACTGAAGAGACTTCACCAAAAAACTTCCCAATTCTTCCGTCTAAAAAGTAAAAAGTAGAAAAGGCCAATACTGTTGTTATAATTGCAGAAACAATAGGAGGGATAACTTCTAATGTTCCATCAATGGCTGCTCTAATTGGAGTTTTTCCTTTTTCGTAGTGATTGTAAATATTTTCACCAATAACAATACCATCATCAACCAAAATACCTATTACTATAATCATTCCAAAAAGCGATAATACGTTTATAGTAATATCTAACATTGGAGCAAATATAAACATTCCAAAAAACGAAATTGGTAATCCTGCAGCTACCCAAAAGGCTAATCTTGGATTAAGAAATAATGATAAAAATAAGAGTACTAATAAAATACCTATAATACCATTTTTTACAAGTAATTCGGTTCTTTGAACCAATGTAACAGAGTTATCACTAGCAACATTAATTTTTACGTTTGTGTATTCTTGATTAAACTTATCTATATATTCATTAACAATACCAGCAGATTTAATCAAATCTTCATTATTAGTATTTGTAATGGAAATATTTAAAGCAGCTTCACCATTAAAGTAAATTCTATCAGGAGTTTCAGACCATGTATCTTTTACCGTAGCAACATCGCTTAATCTAATAATATTACCAGAATTATCACTTTTAACAGGAATATTTAATAATTCTAAGCCTTGGTATTTTTTATTACGTGCTCTAATTAAATAATCTTCATCACTTGTTTTAATATTTCCACCTGAAATTAAAATATTCGCATTTGAAACTGCTTTTGCAACTTCTTGAAACGAAATGTTATAAGCTCTTAAATCACTCTCTTTTATTGCAATATCGATTTCTTCAGCAGGAAATCCAGTTAAAGATACTTGAGAAATACCTTCCATTGCTCTAATATCATTTTCTATGGTTCTACCATATTGTTTTAGAGTTGCTAGTGGTAAATTATCGCCACTTACAGTAAATGAAATGGTTTGATTAACACTTTCTATTTTTGAAATAACTGCAGGTTCCATTCCAGAAGGAAAGGAGGGAACTCTATCAACTGCATTTTTTACATCTGCTAAAACTACATCGATATTTTTTCCTTTTTGAACCTCAATATTTATAGTGGCTGAATTTTCTCTCGAAACAGAGGTAACTCTATCAACACCAACTATTCCTTTTAAATTATCTTCAATTTTTAGCACAATTCCTTCTTCCATCTCTTCAGGAGAAGCTCCAGGATAGGAAACACTAACATTAATTCTATCGGATTCTGATAATGGAAAAAAGGAAGATTTCATTGAAAGAACTCCAATAACTCCAAAAATTAGAAATGCAATAATAAAAATATTAACAGCAACTGGGTATTTTATAAAATAGGTAATAACTTTTTTCATATTAAACTAGTTGTTGTTAGTTTCATTAATTGTTTTAACTAACATTCCATGATAAGCTCCAGGAAGTGGTTTGGATAAAATAGTTGTTCCATTTTCTAGCCCTTGTATAATTACAGTGTTATCATTAAAATATACAGGATTTACGGAAACTAAGTTTAGGGTTGAATCTTTTACTGTAAATAGTTTGGTATCATCAACCAATAATTTTCGAGATACTTCTATAGCATCTTCAATTGATTTTGATTCTAAATCAGCAGTTAAATACATTCCTTCTCTTAGTTGATTGCCTTTAACTTGTAAATATGTTTTTACAGTTTGTGTCGCTTGGTCAATTTTCCCATTTACTCTTACAACAATTGCTTCCCAGCTATTGGTTTTATTAAGGTTATAAATGGTAACTTTAGTACCTTTTTTAAGTAAATTAGCACTGGTTTCATTAATGTTAACTTCCATTTCATATACAGATGGGTCAATATATTCTCCTAATTTTTGCCCTACTCTAACCAAAGAACCTTGAGTTACCATTGCCTCTGTTAAAACGCCAGTAAAAGGAGCTTTTAAGGTATATTTAGCAAGTTTAACTTCTAAATTTTTAACATTATAATAATTTGTAATAATGCCTCTTCCAGAAATAAAGAATTTTTCTTTTTCAGAATTTGTTTCAGGAAGTTTAGGTGTAGTTTTATTGATATCGAAATTATTTAAATATGATTTCCACTTTACATATTCATCTGGGTAATCCAATTGAATATCTGCCATTATTGCAGTAATAGCATTAAATAAATTACTTTTTTGTGCTTTTAAATTTGCAAAAAACTCGTCACTATTTATAGCTATAATAGTCTCGTTTTTAAAATATTGAGTTCCTGTTTTATAATTTTTTGAAGTCTGTTTTAAAATGCCCTGAACTTCAGAAAATAACTCAATTTTGTTTTTTGCAGTTAAACTACCGCTTGCTGTTATAATAACAGGAATAGATTTATTTTCAATATTAGTGGTGTAAACAGTACTTATTATTTTATTAAAGGTTGGCTTTCCTTTTTTGTTGCTTTTTGCAATAGCCAATCCACCAATAATTGATAGCGCAATAAGTAAAAGGCTTAAAATTGTAATTATTATTTTTCTCATAATTTAAATGAATGATCTTTAGAAATATTTAGTTGAATTTTTTTTATAGTTTCAATTGCTTGATAAATTTCATTATCAGAAATTCCTTTTTGAAATTTTTGAATAGTTTTTTTTAATAGAGGTAAAGTGCTTAAGTATGTTTTTTCTCCGTAGTTGGTTAAATAAATAGTTTTAACCCTCTTATCCGTTTTTATAGATTTTCTAGAAATAAGTCCTTTTTTTTCCATAGTTCTAATAAGTCGAGATAACGATGTTTTATCGCTTTCTGTAATAAGTGCCAAATCATTTTGAGGTTTGCCATTGTTCTTTGTTAAAACCTTTAAAACTATAAATTGTTCTATACTTAAATCAATAGCATGTTCTTTAAAGGCTTTATTAATAAAGCAAGCGTGCATTTTGGCAGTAATACCTATCCACGGAAAAATTGAGTCTTCTAAAAACAATACTTTTTTATTTTTTTTGCAAATGTAATAAGAAATAACATAGTTGCATCTACAACTATGTTAATTAATGTTAACAGAAAAATTAATTTTCTAAAGTTTTAACAAAAATCAAGTCGATTCATAGAAATAGTATAAATTTTCAAAAATAAAAATGTTATATATTTGCTTTAAATAAAAAATTTATGGTTTTAAAATTAGATATTTTAGCTGTTGGAGCACACCCAGATGATGTTGAACTAGGTTGTGGAGCTACCTTAGCTAAAGAGATTTCCTTAGGAAAAAAAGTGGGAATCTTAGATTTAACACGTGGAGAATTAGGAACTAGAGGTTCAGCTGAGATTAGAGACCAAGAAGCTAAAAATGCAGCAACTATTTTAGGTATTGAAATTCGAGAGAATTTGGCTTTTTCTGATGGGTTTTTTATAAATGATAAAACACATCAGCTTGAAATTATAAAAATAATAAGAAAATACAAACCTAATATTGTTCTATGCAATGCATTTAAAGATAGACATATAGATCATTCGAAGGGCAGTAAATTGGTATCTGACGCTTGTTTTTTATCGGGCTTGGTTAAAATTGAAACGCAATTAAATGGTAAAGTTCAAGATGCTTGGAGACCTAAACATGTATATCATTACATTCAATGGGAGAATCTAGAACCGGATTTTGTAGTGGATGTTTCTGGGTTTGTTGAGACAAAGTTATCGGCTGTAAAAGCTTATAGTTCACAATTTTACAACCCGAAAAGCACCGAGCCAAGTTCACCAATTTCAAGCAAGAATTTTTTAGATAGTATTGTTTATAGAGCACAAGATTTAGGTAGATTGATAGGGACAACACACGCAGAAGGTTTTAATACAGAACGTTATATTGCAGTAGAAAATTTAGATAAATTAATTTAAAAAAATGTTTGTAATAAAATAGAAATGTTTTACATTTGCATCCGCAATATGGTGGTTGTAGCTCAGTTGGTTAGAGCATCGGTTTGTGGTACCGAGGGTCGCCGGTTCGAATCCGGTCTTCCACCCAAAATTAAAGGTCTGTTTTTCAGACCTTTTTTTGTTTTAAAACTTTCTTTTTATGATAATTTTTACACTTGATAACAATTATTTTAATAGTTTTACAAACTGAAAAATAAATTATTAAAATGAAAAATTATTTCTACATTGTTATCTTATTAGTTACAACTTCAATTGTTGCCCAAACTACAGGTAATTTAGAATTGCATCAACAAAAAATAAAATTGGCCTTAGGTTATAATGATAAAGATGCTGCAGCTTCTGCAATGTTTTCTATTATTGCAATGGAAGGTGAGCAAAGTACTTATAAAGATAGTTTGGCTTACATGTATTTTAATGATGCCAAGTATATTTCTAGTTTTTTAGTAACCAATGATATTTTAAAATACAAACCAGATAATTTAGAATTACTAGAAATAAATGCCATTTCTGTAGAAAATATGGGTGCTTTAGAAAAAGCCGTAGAAGTATACTCGAATTTATTATCTAAAACTAAAAATAATTTTCACGCTTATAAATTAGCAACCTTACAAGTTGCAAGTAAAAAGTTTATTGACGCCTATAAATCCATTAAAGGAGCAGATTTACTTGAAGATTCTGGTACAATTAAAGTTAATTTTCAAGTAAATAAAAATTACAATCAAAGTGTAGATTTAAAAGCTGCTATTGCTTATTTAGAAGGAATTATATTACTTAATTTGAATAAAGAAACTGAAGCTAAGTTAAGTTTTATGCGGGCAGTAAATTTATTTCCAGATTTTGTGCTTGCTAAAAGCAAAATAACAACCTTAGAAAATAAAGAAAACTCAGAGAAAAAAGAAGAATAAATTTTAAAAGTCTCAAGCTAAAAGTAAGACGTGAAAAGTTTGAATTACTTTTCTTGATAGTCGATACCAGTCACTAGATACTAAAATTTTACTTGTTCAACTTTTCTGCTAAATAAGGTGCTGTTAAAGAATCTTTACATTTAATAAGATTTTCAGGTGTTCCTTGAAATAGGAGTGAACCACCATTTTTGCCACCTTCTTTACCCAAATCTATAATATAATCTGCACATTTTATTAAATCAATATTGTGTTCTATTACAATTATTGAATGTCCATTTTTTATTAAAGCATTAAACGATTTTAATAATTTTTTAATATCGTGAAAATGCAATCCTGTTGTAGGTTCATCAAAAATAAATAACGATTTACTTTGGCGGGTTCCTTTTACTAAAAATGAAGCTAATTTAATCCGCTGCGCTTCACCACCAGAAAGCGTAGATGAAGATTGTCCTAATGTTACATAGCCTAAACCAACATCTTGTAACGGTTGTAGTTTTTTTACAATTTTAGTTTCATTGTGTTCTTTAAAAAATGCAATAGCATCGTCAATTGTACTATTTAAAATATCATTTATAGATTTTTTGTAGAATTTTACTTCTAAAACTTCCTTTTTAAAACGCATTCCTTTACAAGTTTCGCATTCTAAATGTACATCCGCCATAAATTGCATTTCTATGGTAACTTCACCTTCACCTTTACAAACCTCACAACGTCCGCCTTCTACATTAAATGAAAAATGTTTTGGTTGATAATTTCTTATTTTTGATAATTTTTCTGAAGCAAACAATGCTCTAATATCGTCATAAGCTTTAATATAAGTGACAGGGTTTGACCTGCTTGACCTTCCAATTGGATTTTGATTGATAAATTCTATATGCTCAATTGTATTAAAATCGCCTTTAATTTCGGTAAACTGACCAACTTTTTCTCCATAACCACCAATTTTCTTTTGAATAGCGGGAAACAATATTTTGCTCACCAAAGTACTTTTACCACTTCCTGAAACTCCTGTGATTACGGTCAAACAATTTAAAGGAAAGGTAACATCAATATTTTTTAAATTATTTTCTCTAGCTCCAATAACTGTTACTG
>CBDUKG010000090.1:0-9626 GCA_965367745.1 uncultured Flavobacteriaceae bacterium
AAGAGAAATGTAAGCATGCATCTGAACAAGAATATATGGCTTCAAAAGCAGAACGTGATTCTATAAAATATATGCAGGTGAAATATATGGAAGATCATAAAGATCAGGAGTTTGAAGGTGTAATTTCTGGAGTAACTGAATGGGGAATTTATGTTGAAATTATCGAAAATAAATGTGAAGGAATGGTGCGAGTTCGTGAAATAAAAGATGATTATTATTTATATGACGAAAAGCAATATGCTTTAGTTGGACAATCAACCAAAAATTTATACCAACTTGGAGACCATGTTTTAATAAAAGTTAAACATACCGATTTAGAACGAAAACACTTAGATTTTACTTTATTAGATAAAATTGAGAAAGATTTAACTTAAAAGGCACAATTATTGTTTTAGTAAAAAGTTATAATTAAAAAAACAATAATATACCATGAAAAAATTAATAGTATTACTTGTGTTAATTAGCACAGTTGGTTTTTCGCAAGAAAAAATTACAACAAAATTAGGAGATTTTCACACCCTAAAAGTATATAACGGTTTAACGGTTGAATTACAAAAAGGGGAAACTTCAAAAGTAGTAATTACAGGATCACAATCTAAAGATGTTTCTATAAAAAACGTAGATGGAATTCTTAAAATTCGTTTACATTTTCCGGATAGTTTTACGGCTGAAGATGTAAAAATTGTATTGTATTATGCTAATAATTTAGATGTTTTAGATGCTAATGAAGGAGGAACAATTTTTTCTGATGCTATTATAAAACAGCAACATATTGAAGTTAAAGTACAAGAAGGTGCTAAAATTTATTTAGCAGTTGATACAAAACATTTAACGGTAAAAGCAGTTTCTGGAGGTATTATAGAATTAACTGGAGCTACTGAAAATCAAAATATTGAAGCAACAACAGGAGGTATTTACAAAGCTTTCGAATTACAAAGTAAACAAACCATAGTTATTGCAGCTTCAGGAGCAAATGTAGAAGTTAAAACAAGTGAGATCTTAGATGCTAAAGTTCGTTTTGGTGGAAATATTTATTACAAGGGAACACCAGAAATATTAAAAACTAAAAAAGTTATTGGTGGTGTAATTAAAGATAAAAACTAAAACTAGATTTTAATAAAGATAGGTTTTGAATTAATTACTATATTTGTAACTCAAAATTAATATTATGAATGCATTAAATATATTTTTAGGAATGGTTGGACCTTGGCAAATAGCAGTTATTGTTGTTTTAGTTTTATTACTTTTTGGTGGTAAAAAAATACCTGAATTAATGAGAGGTTTAGGTGGTGGAATTAAAGAATTTAAAAAAGCTACTCAAGAAGACGATGATGAGGAAAATAAAAAAGTAGAAGAAAAAAAATAACATATAAATTATTTATATAAAAAAAAGCCTGTACAATTTGTACAGGCTTTTTTGGTTTTAATTTTTTATTAAATTCTTACTGCAGTTCCAGAAGCTGTTACCATTAACATGCCACCATTTTTACCAACAGTTTCATAATCTAAATCAATACCAACTACAGCAGTTGCACCCAATTTTAAGGCATGTTCTTCCATTTCTTTTAAAGCAATTTCTTTAGCTTCTCTTAATACTTTTTCATAAGAACCAGATCGTCCACCTACAATATCTCTAATACCTGCAAAAAAGTCTTTGAAAATATTTGCACCAATAATGGTTTCACCAGAAACTATACCTAAATAATCTTTTATAGGGTGTGTTTCTAAACTATTTGTAGTTGATAATATCATTATTTTTTACCTTTTTTAGTGTCTTTTAACTCTTCGTGAGAAGATTCTTGAATTTTATTAGCTGCTACTAAACTAGTAACCATATCATTCAACATAGAACTTGCAGCATTCGGATTGTTTGGTAGCAATATTAAATTAGATTTTGTATCAGATCCAATACTTTGTAATGTATCATAATGTTGTGTAATTACAATTAATGCAGAGGCTTCTTGGCTGTTAATACCAGCTCTGTTTAAAACATCAACACTTTCTTCTAAACCACGGGCAATTTCTCTACGTTGATCTGCAATACCTTTTCCTTGTAAACGTTTACTTTCAGCTTCAGCTTTTGCTCTTTCAACAATTAAAATACGTTGTGCATCACCTTCGTGCTGTGCTGCAATTTTTTCTCTATCAGCAGCGTTAATGCGGTTCATCGCTATTTTTACCTTTTCATCTGGATCAATATCTGTAACTAATGCTTTAATAATATCATATCCATAATCAAGCATTGCTTGTTTTAAATCACGTTGAATAGCCAAGGCAATTTCTTCTTTCTTTTCAAAAACATCATCTAAAATCATTTTTGGAACTTCGGCACGTACAACGTCAAAAATAAAGGCAGTAATTTGTTCGTGCGGATTTTGAAGTTTGTAAAAAGCATCATATACATGATCTCTTCTAATTAAAAATTGTACTGAAATTTTTAAATGCACAAAAACATCATCTTTAGTTTTAGTTTCAACAATAACATCTAATTGTTGTACTCGCAAGCTAACACGCCCAGCAACTTTATCAACAATTGGTATTTTAAGTTGTAAACCAGCACCGCGAATACTTTGGAATTTTCCAAAACGCTCAATAACTGCATTTGTTTGTTGTTTAACAGTAAATAAACCTGTTATAAGAATTACAAAAAGAATAAAAATAAAAATATACGTTCCAATCATTTTCTAAATTTTTAAAGATTAATACAATAGCTAAAGATACAAAGTTTTAAAATCGATTTCAAAACTTATTGTATCTATTTGTAGTTTAAAATATCAAAAAGTTACACACGATAGAAAAAGAAATAAACATTGAGATTTTTATAATTATTTATAATCAGTCAAAATTAGAAGTTTGTATTGTACAAAGTTTTAATAATAACTAACTTTAAAAGTTAGTTGTTAGAACTTTAAAAAATAAATATTAATAAGGTCAGTGCTTAAAATTTGGCCCTACTTGTAAATGCTTATTTGAATGTTCAATATGACTGATAAAGAACAATAAATATATACAGATGAAACAATCAATTAGTTTTAAATTGAATTCAAAAAATGTGACTGTGGAGGTTCAAGGAGATGAATCTTTATTAACAGTCATTCGCACTTATTTAGATGAAACAGGAACTAAATATGGCTGTGGATTGGGAGATTGTGGAGCTTGTACTGTTTTAGTAAACAACGAAGTAACACGTTCTTGTATGACCTTTATTGAAGATGTAGCAAATAAAGAAATAATTACAATTGAAGGTATTGGAACAAGTGAAGAATTACATCCAATTCAAGAAGCTTTTGTGAAAACGGACGCTCTACAGTGTGGTTTTTGCACTCCTGGAATGATAATGAATGCGTATGGATTATTGTTGAAAAATCCGGATCCGAATCGTAATGAAATAATTACAGCTATGGAGGCTAATTTATGCAGATGTGGTTCGTATGGAAGAATAATAGAAGCCATTGAAAAAGCATCAAAACAACTTTCTAAAACAATATAATTATGAAACCAGATAAAATTGATGAACTCTATTTTAGCGATGTAAATGAGCCTATTTCTTTAGATAGAAGAGACTTTCTTAAAAAATTAGGTGGAGGTATTATTGTAGTTTTTTGTTTAGGAAAACTATCATTATTAGATGGTTGGGCACAAAATAAATCGGATGATGCACTGAATTTTAACGCTTATATACGTGTAAAAGAAGACGGACGCATAAATTGTTACACAGGAAAAATTGAAATGGGGCAGGGAATAATAACTTCCTTAGCACAAGTTGTTGCAGATGAACTTGGCGTTCCTATTAATTTTGTTGATATGGTTATGGGAGATACGGAATTATGTCCTTACGATGCTGGTACTTGGGGTTCTTTAACCACTCGTTTTGCTGATCCTGTTTTAAGAGCTGCTGCTGCTGAAGCTCGTGAAATTTTAATTGATTTAGCTTCCATAAAACTTGGAGTTTCTGAGGATAGTTTAAAACTTGATAATGGCGTTATTTATGACACTGAAAATCCAACAAATAAAGCAACTTATGCCGAATTAACTAAAGGTAAAAAGATTGTTAAAAATCTAGAGAAGAAACCAGATATCAAAAATGCTACTGAATTTAAACTGATTGGAAAACCAATACTTAGTACAGATGCCATTGCAAAAGTAACTGGAACTGCTATGTATTCAGGTGATATTAAATTACCAGGAATGGTGTATGCAACAGTTGTGCGGCCTAAAATTGTGGGTTCAAAAAAAATAGCAGTAGATGCATCTCAATTAGAAAGCTTTTCAGGAGTTGAATTGATAAATGATGGAGATTTGGTTGCTGTAGTTCATTCAGACCCAGAAATATCGTTAAAAGCTTCAAAAAAGGTAAAAGTTACTTGGGATGCTCCGGAACAAAAGATGGACAATGAAACTATTTTTAAATACTTAGAAGATAACATTTCAGATAATAATACATTTCAAGAAGAAGGTTCACTTGAAGTAGGAAAACAGAATTCAAAATCTGTTTTAAAAGCGCAATATCAAGATGGTTATAAAGCCCATGCGCCTATGGAAACCCATTCTGCAACTTGTTTTTTTGACGATGATAAATTAACTATTTGGACTTCAACTCAAACTCCTTTCGGAACACAGGATCAATTGGCAAAAGCGTTGGAAATTCCGAAGGATAATGTACATGTTAAACAAATATTTTTAGGTGGTGGTTTTGGTGGAAAGATTTATAACCAACAAGCTATTGAAGCGGCTTTAATAGCTAAAAGTTGTAAAAAACCAGTGCAATTGGTTTGGAGTAGAAGAGAGGAATTTATGTACGATAAATTTAGACCAGCTGCCGTGATGAATGTAACTTCTGGTGTTGATGAAAATGGAAAATTGAATTTATGGGAATTCGATATTTATTGCGCTGGAACACGTGGAACAAAATTATTTTATGATGTAGAAAATAATAGAACCAGAATGTTTAATGAACGAGATATTCATCCTTTTGGAACAGGAGCTTGGCGTGCTCCTGGAAATAATTCAACCACTTTTGCGCGTGAATCTCATATAGATGTGACTGCTTTTGAAGCTGGAATAGATCCGTTAGAATTCAGATTGAAGAATTTGAAAAGCGAAAATATGGTTGCGGCCTTAAAGTTAGGTGCTGAGAAGTTTGGTTGGAATAGAAATAAAAAGGAAGGACACGGTTTTGGAATTGCTCTTGGAGAAGATGCTGGAACTAGTGTTGTAATGATAGCTGAAGTACATGTTGATAAAAAGACAGGAATTGTGACTCCAATTAAAGTGGTTTGTTCACAAGATATGGGGCAAGTTGTGAATCCGCATGGTGCAACTGTTCAAACCGAAGGTGGAATTACAATGGGCTTAGGATATGCTTTGTATGAAGATGTCTTGTTTAATGGAGGAAGTGTAAAATCTAGAAATTTTAGCAACTATACCATTACAAAATTTTCTAATACACCAGAAATAGAATGTGTATTTATAGATAAATTGGATTCAAAACCCCAAGGAGGTGGCGAACCTGCTATAATTTGTGTTGGCGGAGCCATTGCAAACGCTGTATTTGATGCTTGTGGAGCAAGAGTAACTAGAATGCCAATTACACCAGAACGAATTGTTAAAGCCCTAAATAAGGTTTAAACTAGGATCCTACTTTTTGTAAAATCCAATAATTTATGTGCAATTTCACTAAAAACCATTTAACTTTGTTTTAAATGGCTGTTTAAACGCCATAGATTATATGAAACGAGCATGCTAAAAAGTTTATCACATAATGTTGACTTATAGCGAAAAGCACGTAACCTTTAAAAAAATAATATGGACACATGAAAAAATTTCTTTTAGGAACTCTTGGAATAGTTGTAGTAGGCTCACTTTTATATTTTTTATTTATTTATTATGCAACCTATAGTAATGGCTATAGAGCTGGAGAATTAGTTAAATTTACACATAAAGGAGTTATTGTTAAAACTTGGGAAGGAGAAATTAGTCAAGGAGTTTCAGAAGCTCAAATTTTTAAATTCTCTGTTGAAGATAAGGAAAAAGATGTCATTAAAAAATTACAAGATTTTCAAGGAAACCACGTAAAACTTACTTACAAAGAACGCTATGTAACATTTTTTTGGTTAGGTGATACCAAATATTTTATAACAGCAGTTGAAAAAACAAAATAATTTTATGAATACCATTTTTAAAAATACAACCGATTCGGAAGTTATTTTAACTGAATTAATGTTGCCATCGCATTCCAATTTTAGTGGAAAAATTCACGGTGGATTTATCTTGTCATTAATGGATAAAGCTGCTTTTGCTTCAGCATCAAAATTTTCTGGTCATTACTGTGTTACAGCTTCTGTAAATAGGGTTGATTTTTTAAATCCAATAGAAGTTGGAGAATTGGTAACCTTGCACGCCAGAGTAAATTACGTTGGAAGATCTTCAATGGTTGTTGGGATTAGAGTTGAATCTCAAAATATTAGAACAGGAATTAAAAAGCATTGTAATTCCTCTTATTTTTCGATGGTTGCAAAAGATGAAAATGGAAAAGGAGTTCAAGTTCCGGGATTAATAATTACGAACGAAAAAGAATTACGACGTTATTTACGTTCAATAAAACATATTAAAATGCGAAATCAACGTAAAATTGAATTTAGTGCAGAAAATTTTCAACCTGAAAATTATAAAGATGCTTTAAAGGATTATAATGTGAAATTAGAATTTTAAAAAGAGGTTGTTTAAAACAGTTTTTAAATGTGTCATTACTTAACCTTTATAATTACTAGAAATTTTAATTTCTAAACAGTCTTTTTATTAGTATTTTAAGAATACCAATCTGGTCACAAAAAATAAAATAGCTATAACCTTTCTAATCTTCTTTATTTCAGGGTTTTATTCATAAATTTTTATAAATTGCGCTGCACTATGCGCTTTTATTAAGCGTTTCCAAAGTAAATAAATCATTATGCAAAACATATTTAAAAAATTATTATTTCTTTTAATATTTACAGTTTCTTGTGGAACTAATGATGAATCTGGGATTGATCCAAATACAGATCCTTTAGAATATTACCAAGAGTTAAACATCTCTTACGGCAGTGATAGTGATCAAGTTTTTGACTTGTATCTTCCAGCAAACAGATCTGAAGATACTAAAGTTATGATTTTAATTCATGGTGGAGGTTGGACTTCTGGTGACAAAGCAGATATGAATAGTTTTAAAGATTATATTTTAGATAACCTACCTAATAGAGCTGTAGTCAATATAAATTACAGATTAGCAGATGATACAACCCAAGCGTATCCAATGCAAATAAATGATATTACAACTATTCTAAATTATTTAAAAAATAGACAAAGTGAATATGTCATTTCTAACGACTTAGGTTTTATTGGTGCAAGTGCTGGAGCACATTTATCGTTGCTTTGGAGTTATGCATTTGATAATGATAACCAAACTAAAATGGTTTGCAGTATTGTTGGCCCTACAAATTTTACAGATCCTGCGTATTTAGATAATTCAGATCCGGTTTTACAAGAAATAATAGATACATTTGGTATTGATGCTACAACAGAATTTTTAGAAGAAGTAAGTCCCTATCATCAAATTACTGCAACAGCTCCTCCAACAATTTTGTTTTATGGAGGTCAAGATCCTTTAATACCAACTACGCAAGGTACTGCAATGCGAGATAAATTAGTTGAACTTGGTGTTGCACATCAATTTACGTTATATCCAAATGCTGGACATGGTTGGATTGGTTTAGATTTATTAGATACAACTATTAAGTTACATGCTTTTATTGAAGCTCATTTGTAGTTATAAATTTATGTACTTCTAAATGTGACATACTAAAATCAATCACTATTAAAAACGGTATTTCGACTCCGTTCAATAATCAGGTTGCTGAGCGATATTGAAGCGCAGGTTTACAAAAAATTCACTTTTTATACAATACCTTTTATTTCTACAACGTATCAATCGCTTTTTTAATTCTATCAACAGTTTGTTGTTTTCCAATCATTTCAGCTATATCAAATAGGTGAGGACCTTTCATGGCGCCAACCAAACTCAATCTAAAAGGTTGCATTACTTTCCCAAAACCTATTTCTTTACTTGTAATCCATTCTTTTACGATATTCTCAATATTCTGTGAGCTAAAGTCACTAATAGCCTCTAAAACTGAAATTAACTCTTGCATTAAAGCAGCGGTATCTTCTTTCCAAGATTTTTTTGAAGCTTTAGCATCAAACTCAGCTGGAGCTTCAAAAAAGTAACTACTCAACTCCCAAAAATCTGAAACAAATATTGCACGTTCTTTTATAGCGGCAACTACTTTTTCAACAAATGATAATTCAGATGAAATGCCCTTTTCAGATAGAATTTCAATAAATAATTCAGCTAATTCGGAATCCGATTTTTGCTGCATATATTGTTGGTTAAACCATTTTGTTTTGTCTGGATCAAAACGTGCACCAGATTTATTTACACGACTTAAATCGAACGATTTTATTAATTCTTCTAAACTAAAAATTTCTTGTTCAGTTCCTGGATTCCAACCTAATAATGCTAAAAAATTAAGTACTGTTTCGGCAAAATAACCATCTTCTTTGTATCCACGTGAAACATCTCCTGTTTCATTATTTTTATATTCTAATGGAAAAACTGGAAAGCCTAATTTATCACCATCACGCTTGCTTAATTTTCCTTTTCCAACAGGTTTTAAAATTAATGGTAAATGTGCAAATTCTGGAGCATTCCAACCAAAAGCTTCATACAATGCTATATGAAGTGGGAGTGAAGGCAACCATTCTTCACCACGAATAACATGGCTTATTTCCATTAAATGATCATCTACAATATTTGCTAAATGATAGGTTGGCATTCCATCACTTTTAAACAGAATTTTATCGTCTAATATTTCTTTTTTGAAAGAAACATGACCTCTAATAATATCATCAGCTTCAATAGTTTCAGCATCATTATTTTCGGGGTCATACATTTTAAAACGAACCACATAATTGTCTCCGTTAGCTATACGTTTTTCTACTTCTTCTTTAGAAAGTACGAGCGAATTAACCAAACGACCTTTTTCACGGTTATGCCAGTTATAGATAAAAGTTTTACCTTTTTCCTCATGGTCTTTTCTATGAAAATCTAATTGTTCAGAAGTATCAAATGCATAATATGCTTTTCCGTTAGCTATTAATGCTGAAGCAAACTTTTTATAGATTTCTTTACGTTCCGATTGACGGTAAGGTCCAAATTTTTCATTTTTCCCTGGTCCTTCATCATAAGGAATATGCATCCAATTTAGTGCCTCTATAATATATTTTTCGGCATTTGCTACATAACGTGTTTGGTCGGTATCTTCAATTCTTAAAATAAAAGTTCCATTGTGCTTTTTAGCAAATAAATAATTAAAAAGGGCGGTTCTAACTCCTCCAATATGTAAAGGTCCGGTTGGACTTGGTGCAAATCGTACTCTAACGTTGTTCATTTTTTGTAGTTTTAAAGTGCAAAGATAATTTATACATATAAATTCAAGCATTTATATTACAAAAAAAAGGTTGCCAGAAAGCAACCTTTAAAATCAGCCCAATAATTGATTTTAGAAACCCTTTGAATTAATCAAAGAATA
>CBDUKG010000091.1:0-9608 GCA_965367745.1 uncultured Flavobacteriaceae bacterium
GAAGAAATTGAACAAAATTTAGACAATATGATTGTCAAATATGAAGATGCAATTGGTCAAAACACATCAATGTCTAATGAGTTGGCTTTTGAAAGAGATAGAATAATTGCTTTAAGAGATTCAATAAAAGGATTAAAATCAACAAATCTTAATTTAATATTTCGTTATAAAAAGCAAATTTCAAAGTTAGAAGAAACCAATAGACGTTTATTTTTTATGACGGATTCTTTAACTGGAGCAAATACCGTATTAACTAAAGATTTAGATAGTGCTAGAGTAAATATTACTAGACAAATTGCTGTTAATGATACCTTATCTATGCAAAACATTAGTTTAGCCGAAAAAGTTGCAATAGGTTCTGTTTTAAAAGTTAATGCTGCTAAGGTGTTGGCAATGAGAGAAAGAAATAGCGGAAAGTTAGCAGAAACTTCTAGAGCAAGAAATACAGATGCTTTTAGAATTAGTTTTACGGTTGGGAAAAATGAAATTTCTGAACGTGGCGAGCGTCAAGTTTATATCCAAATAATAGATGTAACTACAGGAACTACAATTGCAAGTAAAGGTGAGGTAACAGTATTAAATGATGAAACTATTAATTATAGCGATACAACAAGTATCAACTATTTAAATGAAGAAATAGATGTTGTTAGTTTAGTTGAAGTTGATAGAGATTTAATTGAAAGAGGTGTTTATGCTGTAAACATATATATAGAAAGTAACATTGTAGGAGTAACTAAATTAACCTTAAAATAAAAAAAGTAACTCCAAATTAATTATATTTAATGTTAATTGGGTGGAAATAGTTTCGGCTATTTCCACTTTTTTGTTTTTTAGTACTAAAAGCTTTACTATTTTTGCACAATGGCAAATCAAGAAGATAAATTTAAAAAAGTAGTTTCACACGCAAAAGAATACGGTTATGTATTTCAATCAAGTGAAATTTACGATGGTTTGAGCGCAGTGTACGACTATGCTCAAAATGGTGTTGAGTTAAAGAAAAACATTAGAGACTATTGGTGGAAAGCAATGGTACAAATGAATGAAAATATTGTTGGATTGGATTCTGCAATATTTATGCATCCAACAATTTGGAAAGCATCGGGCCATGTAGATGCTTTTAACGATCCTTTAATTGATAATAAAGATTCTAAAAAAAGATATAGAGCTGATGTTTTAATTGAAGACTATGTTGGTAAATTAGATACTAAAATTGAAAAAGAAGTAGCAAAAGCAGCAAAACGTTTTGGAGATTCTTTTGATAAAGAACAATTTTTGGCAACAAACCCACGTGTGGTTGGTTACAAAGAAAAAGGTGATGCTATTCTGCAGCGTATGGGAAAATCTTTAGAAAAAGAAGATCTAGCCGATGTAAAAGCGTTAATTGAAGAATTAGAAATTGGTTGTCCTTTGTCAGGTTCAAAAAACTGGACAGATGTGAAGCAATTCAACTTAATGTTTGGTACAAAATTAGGGGCTTCTGCAGAAACTGCAATGGATTTATATTTACGCCCAGAAACTGCTCAAGGTATTTTTGTAAACTTTTCAAATGTGCAAAAATCAGGAAGAATGAAAATTCCTTTTGGAATTGCACAAACAGGTAAAGCGTTTAGAAATGAAATAGTTGCGCGTCAGTTTATTTTCCGTATGCGTGAATTTGAACAAATGGAAATGCAATTTTTTGTACGTCCTGGTACGCAAAAAGAATGGTACGAGCAATGGAAAGAAAACCGTTTAAAATGGCACTTGTCATTAGGAATGGGTGAAGAAAACTATCGTTTTCATGACCATGAAAAATTAGCACATTATGCAGATGCCGCGTCAGATATTGAGTTTAAATTCCCTTTCGGTTTTAAAGAATTAGAAGGAATTCATTCTAGAACTGATTTTGATTTAAAAGCACACGAAGAACATTCAGGTAAAAAATTACAATATTTTGACCCTGAAATTAACGAACGTTACGTGCCTTATGTGGTTGAAACCTCAATAGGATTAGACCGTATGTTTTTAGCTGTATTTTCTCATTCATTACAAGAAGAAGCATTAGAAAATGGAACTACGCGTACTGTGTTAAAATTACCAGCTGTTTTAGCACCTACAAAAGCAGCTATTTTACCATTGGTTAAAAAAGATGGATTGCCAGAAATTGCACGAAAAATTGTTGAAGATTTAAAATGGGATTTCAATGTTGATTACGACGAGAAAGATGCAGTTGGAAGACGTTACAGAAGACAAGATGCTGCCGGAACACCTTTTTGTATCACAGTTGACCACGATACATTAACTGACGATTCAGTTACAATTCGTTATAGAGATACTATGGAACAACAACGTGTTAAAATCTCAGCATTGAAAGATATAATTAAACAAGAAGTTGATGCGAAAAATTGGCTGATGAAAATGTAGCTATTATTTAAAAAATATTAAAGGCTGTCTAAAAAGTGAAATTTTAAGACAGCCTTTTTTTTGTTAAAAAAATGATAAAATTTAAATTCACAATAGCTATGTTAATTGTTTTAAAGAAATTTATAGCTTAAATTAATTTTAACCCAACTTTAAACATGAAAAGAATACTATTTTTGTTATTTATAATGGCTACTTGTGTGGTTTTTGCACAAGAAAAAACAACTTCCGAGGTGCCCGTTCCTAACTATAGACTAGCATCTAAATTTTCACCAACAAATCTTGCTAAATTAGTTCATTCTACTACGGTTAGACCAAATTGGTTAAAAAATGGAAATCGTTTTTGGTACCAATACAAAACTTCACAGGGTGCGAACTACTATTTAGTTGATGCTGATAGAAAAACTAGAACTAAATTATTTGATAACGATAAAATGGCTGAATGGTTAACCGAAATAACCAAAGATCCATACGATGGTCAGAATTTACCTAAATTTAGTTTCAAATTTGTGAAAAATGAAACAGCAATTCAGTTTCGAGTTACTTCAACAGAAGAAGTTGAAGCTAAAGAAGATGAAAAAAACAAGAAAAAAGACGAGAAAAAAGATGAGGTAAAAGACACCATAAAAAAAGACTCAACCGAAATTAAAAAAGTCAAAAAGAAAAAACCTAAAATGGAGAAAAAAGTATATTTTCTCGAATATAAATTAGGAGGTAATGGCTTAACAATTATAGATAATTCTAAAAAAGATGATGACAGAAAACGTTGGGCAAATATTTCACCTGATAGTACGGTAGTCTTATATTCAAAAAATTACAATCTATATTGGATGGATAAAGAGAATTTTTTGAAAGCTCTTAAAGATGAAAAGGACACAACAATTGTTGAAAATCAATGGACAAAAGATGGTGTTGAAGATTATGGTTATGGTGGTGGTTCTAGAGGAGAAAATAATGAAACTAAAGAAGAAAAAAAGGACGATAGAAAAGGTGTTTGGGGGATTTGGACTAGAGATTCTAAAAAGTTTATTTATGAAAGAACCGACTCAAGACATATTAAAGATTTATGGGTAATTAATTCAGTTTCTAAAAAAAGACCAACCTTAGAAACCTATAAATATCATATGCCAGGTGAACAAGAATATTATAAATCTGAATTACAAATATTAGATATTCCTTCAAAAGAAATACTAAATGTAAAATTAGATACTGCTAAACAACAAAGTATTTCTGTTTACAGACATCAGTATAAAAAATCGGAAGCTAGTGACGAGTTTAAACCCTCATTATTACTTTCAAAAAAAGGAAAAATATATTTTAGCACTATAAGCAGAGATCGTAAAAAATTAGACATTTGTGTTGCAGATATTAATACTGGTGAGGTTGAGGTTTTAATTGAAGAGCGTTTTAATACCTACATAGAAACTAGACCCTTAATGTTATTAAATAATGAAACTGAAATGTTGCATTGGGCAGAACGCGATGGATGGGCACATATTTATTTATACGATACTAAAGGGAATTTAAAAAACCAAATTACAAAAGGCCCTTATCATGTTGCAGGTATTGAAAATGTTGATGAAAAAGAACGTGTAATGTATTTTACTGCAAATGGAGTAGATAGAAGTATAGATCCTTATTACGAACATTTGTACAGAATTAATTTAAACGGAACGGGTTTACGAAATATAAATTCTGGAGATTTTACTACAAACGTGAGTCTGTCCGATTCTAATAAATACTTTGTAAGTAACTATTCCAGAGTAGATAGCACACCAAAATCTGAATTAAGAAGCAATACAGGTGCTCTTGTTATGAATTTAGAGGAAGCAGATTTATCACAATTATTTGCAACCGGATATAAATTTCCTGAAACTTTTAAAATGAAGGCTGACGATGGTATTACAGATCTTTACGGTGTGCTTTATAAACCGTATGATTTTGATGAAACAAAAAGTTATCCATTACTGGAGTATGTGTATCCAGGGCCACAAACAGAAGCTGTAAACAAAGCATTCTCCGTACGTATGGATCGTTTAGATCGTATGGCTCAGGTTGGTTTTATTGTTGTTACAGTTGGTAATAGAGGAGGGCATCCAGATCGTTCTAAATGGTACCATAATTATGGGTACGGAAATTTAAGAGATTATGGCTTGGCAGATAAAAAATATATTGCAGAACAATTAGCAGATAAGCATCCTTTTATTGATATTAATAAAGTCGGTATTTACGGTCACTCTGGAGGTGGTTTTATGTCAACTGCTGCAATGTTAGTATATCCAGATTTCTTTAAAGCTGCTGTTTCTTCAGCCGGAAATCACGATAATTCTATGTACAATAGTTGGTGGAGTGAAACACACCATGGCGTTAAAGAAGAAATTGAAGCTGATGGCAGTATTAAATACAAGTACGATATTGATAAAAACCAATCGTTAGCAGCTAATTTAAAAGGAAATTTAATGTTAATTCATGGTGATGTAGATAATAATGTACATCCTGGTGGAACTATTAGAATGGCAGATGCTTTAATAAAAGCAAATAAAAGATTTAAGTTTATGATAATGCCAGGGCAACGCCACGGTTTTGGTAAAATGACCGAATATTCTTTTTGGTTACGCGCCGATCATTTTAGCAAATACTTTTTAGGTGTTGAAGCTACAAATGTTGATATTTTAGAAATGAATAGAGACAAACCGAAAGGCTAACATTATAAATACGTATAAAAAAAGGCTGTTTGAAAATTATTTTCAAACAGCCTTTTTTAGTATATAATATTTTTAAAAGTTGGGCTTTCTTTTTTCTAAAAATGCAGTTGTACCTTCTTTAAAATCATCTGTTCCAAAACTAACTCCAAATTGTTCAATTTCAACACTGTAACCGTTAACACAATTGGTGTAATTAGCGTTTACTGCTTTTATAGCTGCACTAATAGCAACAGCAGAATTTCTGATAATTTTACTTGCAAGTTTTTCACATAAAGGAAGTAATTCAGCTTGTTCGACTACATAATTTACCAAACCATATTGTTTCGCTTCTTCAGCAGAAATCATAGCAGCGGTCATAATCATTTCCATAGCTTTTCCTTTACCAACTAATTGGGGTAAACGTTGCGTACCACCATAGCCAGGAATTACACCTAAACTAACTTCTGGTAATCCCATTTTCGCATTAGAACTTGCAACTCTAAAATGCGCTGCCATAGCTAATTCTAAACCACCACCTAGGGCAAATCCATTAACCGCAGCAATTACTGGTGTACTTAAGTTTTGAACAAAATCGAATAATATTTCTTGTCCTTTTCTTGCTAGTTCTGTGCCTTCTTTAACAGAAAAATCTGCAAATTCAGAAATATCTGCACCAGCAACAAATGCTTTTTCACCACTACCCGTAATAATAATAGCTTTTACGGTTTTGTCGGTTTCTAATAATTTAAATGCCTCGTGCAATTCTGAAATTGTAGTTTTATTTAAGGCATTCAATTTTGTAGGTCGGTTTATTGTAATTGTAGCACTATTATCTTTCTGCGTAATTAATATATTTTCGAAATTCATATAATTATTTTTTAGGTACTATTATTTTAAAAACGGTTCCTTTATTATGTTTTGACGTAAACGTAATAGAGCCGTTATAAGCTTCAACTATATTTTTTACCATTCCCAAACCTAATCCCATTCCACTAGATTTAGTAGTGAATTTTGGTTCAAAAATCTTTTCTTTATCTTCAATTAATATTCCTTTACCATTATCTGCTACGGTAATTATAACATTTTTATCGTCATCTGAAACGGTGACTTCAATTTTTTTATTTTCAATTTCCTCTAAAGCTTGTGTTGCATTTTTAACCAAATTAGTAATTATTCTAATTAACTGAGTTTTGTCTAATTCTGCCGTAATAACTTCTTTTTCAGAAAAATAAGAAATATAATCTTCTGCAAAAATATCTAAAGCGTATTTTACAACTTCAACTACATTTAACTCTTCTCTATTTTGAGTTGGCATTTTAGCAAAATTAGAGAAAGCTGAAGCGATAGAGCTCATAGTATCTATTTGCTGAATTAAGGTTTTACTAAATTCATTTATTTTATCATGAATATTTGGATCTGTTGGATCAAATTTGCGCTGAAAACTTTGGACAGTTAAACGCATTGGAGTTAACGGATTTTTAATTTCATGAGCAACCTGTTTAGCCATTTCTCGCCAGGCTTGTTCTCGTTCTCCTTTTGCTAATTTTACAGCACTTTCTTCTAATTCATCAACCATTTCATTAAAAGCATTTACCAATGTAAACATTTCGGCACTTGCATCTTTTAAAATAATTTTTTCGTTACGTTTATTTAAGCGAGTTAAGCTCATTTTATCGGTTACAGTTTTTATGGATCTCGTAATATAACTTGATATAAAATAAGCCAAACCAATGGCCAATAAAAACATGAGAACGTATACGTATGCCATTCTAATTAAAAACTCCTCTAAGTCTTTGTTTTGCGCTGTATTATCTTGCACATATTGTAAATTTAAAATACCAATTGGTTTAAATTTATTATCTGTAATATAAGAATAAGAAGATTGTAAGCTTTTACTTTTAAGCGCCTTAGTGTTAACAAAACGGTGCTTAAGAGTGTTGTTAATACCTTTTAATATGGTATCGCTAAGTTTTGTTGGAGCATCGCTTTTAACAAATCCAGCATGTGAACTTTTAGCAATGTTTCCGGCCAAATCATAAATATTGATTTCCAGTTTTTCAATATCTGAAATTTCGTGTACTTTTTCTCTAAAAATAAGTTTTAAATTTTCTTCTACAATTGGAAATGTGTTTCCGCTTCCGCTATTTAACCAATAATTTATAGAGGCTTTTACCGCTTCTTCTTTTCTTTCCAATCGTCCTTCATTATACTCGTCGGTTTGTTCTTTGTATTGATAAATAGTAACGGCAGCAATTAAAATAGAAGCTAATAAAATTAACAATATCATTGCTATAAATATTCTAATACGTAGAGAAAGAAGTCTAATTTTCATTTAAATTAATTTTCACCAACCTAGTTGTTTTCAATTTTTTAAAAAGGTTTATTGTTGGTTATTTTTATGAAATCCTATTTTAGGATTTCATATCATTATTTACAGTAAATATACAGATTAATTGCTATTGTTTTTTATATGCAACAATCACAATTAAAATGATTATGCAACCTAACCAACAACAAATGTACCAAGAAAGTTATTTATAGCGTAATTTAAAAACAAGAATGATTAACGTTAAAATTGCGGTGACAGAATTTGCCAATATCATTGCTAAACTGTTTAAATGAATACCATATATCAACCATAAAAGTATTCCAATAAACATTGCAATGTACATGGTTAAAGAAATATTGCCAGCAGATTTTGTTTTCCAGGTTTTATAAACCTGAGGAACATACGCAGCTGTAGTTAAAACCGCGGCAATTAAACCAATTATTTCGTACGAATCTATCATTATTATATAGTTGAATTGTTTAAGGGTTTAAAAGTTGAAAGGTTTAATTGCAACTAAAAATCAACTTTTTAATTTTAGAAATAACCACAGGTTGTTTTGAAAACACTATTGGGCTATTTTCTTCATCCACAAAACTTTAGCACCACATTTAATTAGAATAAAAAGGCTTCGACTCCGCTCAGCCACCCAAAACTTTTAGACCTTCTAACTTTTTTACTTTCAAACTAACTTACCCAACAATATTTACAATTTTACCTGGCACAACTATTACTTTTTTAGGTGTTCTACCTTGTAATTGCGCTTGTGTTTTTTCGTGCGCCATAACTGCAGCTTCAATTTCATCTTTATTTAAATCTAATGAAAGCTCCATGGTAAAACGCATTTTCCCATTGAAAGAAATCGGATATTCCTTGCTGCTTTCTACTAAATGTTTTGGTTCAAATATTGGGAAATCAACGGTTGAAATTGAAGTTGTATGTCCTAATTTGTTCCATAATTCTTCAGCAATATGCGGCGCATACGGCTCAATAACAATTGCCAAAGGTTCTAAAATTGCACGTTTATTACATTTTAAGGCTGTTAGTTCGTTAACAGCAATCATAAATGTTGAAACCGAAGTATTGAAAGAGAAATTAGCAATATCTTCTTCAACCTTTTTAATGGTTTTATGCAATGTTTTTAGCTCATCTTTTGTTGGTGCATCCGCTGAAACTGAAAACGTACCATCTACAATGTATAATTTCCATAATTTTTTCAAGAAACTATAAACACCAGAGATTCCTGAAGTTTTCCAAGGTTTAGATTGCTCTAAAGGACCTAAAAACATTTCGAACAAACGCAAACTATCTGCTCCGTATTCTTCACAAATTTCATCTGGATTTACAACATTGTATTTAGATTTCGACATTTTTTCAACTTCACGCTTAACTTTAAACGTTCCATCATCTTCTAAAATAAATTCAGCATCTTTAAATTCTTCTCTCCAGTTTTTAAAAGCTTCAATATCCAATTCATCATGAGTATTTACAAAGGCAACATCTGAATGGATTGCTTGTACTTTCAAATCTCCAATTAAACCTTTTGAAACAAATTTGTTTTCACCTTCAATTCTATATACAAAAGCAGAAGTTCCAGTTATCATTCCTTGGTTGATTAGCTTTTTTGCATATTCATCAGTTGGCACAAAACCTCTATCAAACATGAATTTTTGCCAAAAGCGAGAGTATAATAAATGTCCGGTTGCGTGTTCGCTACCACCAATATATAAATCTACATCTTGCCAATAATTAATAGATTCTTTCGAAAACATTTCCTCATTATTTTGAGAATCCATATAACGATTGAAATATTGCGAACTTCCTGCCCAACCCGGCATTGTGTTTAATTCTAGCGGGAAAACGGTTACATTATCGATTAAATCATTTGAAACAACTTCATTTTTAACAGCGTCCCAAGCCCAAACTGTTGCATTTCCTAAAGGTGGTTTTCCATCTTCGGTTGGTAAATACTTTTCAACTTCTGGTAACACAATTGGCAAATGTTGTTTGTCAATCATTTGCGGTAATCCGTTTTTATAATACACTGGGAATGGTTCTCCCCAATAACGTTGACGGCTAAAAACAGCATCACGTAAACGGTAATTTATTTTTCCGTATCCAATTTCTTTTTGTTCAATTTCGAAAATAATACGTTTCATGGCTTTTTTATAAGTTAAGCCATTTAAAAAGTCTGAATT
>CBDUKG010000092.1:0-9414 GCA_965367745.1 uncultured Flavobacteriaceae bacterium
GAAATTGAATATCTTTTTGTGTCGGATTTTGTACGCAGCATTATTTCTCCTAAAAAACCAGCTAAAAATAATTGTGTACCAATAATCATAGTGACTAATGCAATGTAAAATTGTGGTCTTTCTGTAATTAGTCTAGCAGTTGGATTGAAAAATAATTTATCTATTCCTAAATAAAGTGCAAACGTACAACCTACAATAAACATTACAGTACCTAAAAAGCCGAATAAATGCATAGGTCTTTTACCAAATGTAGATAAAAACCAAATAGTAATTAGGTCTAAAAAGCCATTGATAAAGCGTTCTATTCCAAATTTAGTTACACCATATTTACGTGCTTGGTGTGCAACTACTTTTTCATCAATTTTATTAAATCCTGCATTTTTTGCAAGTACTGGAATGTAACGGTGCATTTCACCATTTACATCAATGCTTTTAATCACTTCTTTTTTATAGGCTTTTAAACCGCAATTAAAATCGTGTAATTTTAATCCTGAAGTTTTTCGAGCAGCAGCATTAAATAATTTTGAAGGAATATTTTTTCTGATTTTAGAATCGTAGCGCTTCTTTTTCCAACCAGAAATTAAATCGAAGCCATCTTTAGCAATTAAATTGTACAATTCTGGAATTTCATCTGGACTGTCTTGTAAATCCGCATCCATTGTAATTACTACATCGCCTTCAACTTCTTTAAAACCAGCGTTTAGAGCTTGTGATTTACCATAATTTTTTTGAAAACGAATACCTTTTACGGAAGCATTTTTTTTTGAAAGTTGTTCTATTACCTCCCAAGAAGTGTCTGTACTACCATCATCAATAAAAAGTATTTCATAAGAATAACGATTGGATTGCATAACTTTTGCAATCCAATCGTGTAATTCATTCAAAGATTCTTCTTCGTTAAGTAGTGGAATAACTACTGATATATCCATTTATAATATATTGTTAATTATCTTCTTCAGTTCTTTTTAATATTAAACCTTCAAAAAGTGAAATAATAAATCCAAAGAATAAGCTTCCAACAATTCCCATTGCAGCACCAATTAGTGGGCTAGAGAATTTTTCTTGCATTCCTATTGCCATTTCTAATTGTTCATCTGTCATATTTGGATTTTGTTCTAACATTTTTTCTTGACCAACTTTCATCATATTTTCCATAAAGTCTGGTTCAATAAAATTGATAAAAATTTGATTGTAAAGAACAGATATAATTGCACCAACTAAAGCAATTCCTAATCCAATTTTTATAGCTTCACCTAAGCTTAAAAGATTATTATTACCTTCTTTAAAGTTTTTTATCCCCATAAAAATAATAACAGCCATAATTACAAAGCTAGCGGCCATTACACCAAATCCTTGGTCATAAATTTTACCCATTGCATAAATTGCGACTGACAGAATAACTGAAACTACACCTAATATTAGTCCATAGTTTAACATTACTTGTTTTGATGATGTTGATTTTTGGTTTTCCATAATTGTTTTGTTTAGTTTTTAAGAATAACAAATATACTAAATACACATTTAGTTTAAAGTTATTTTAATTAATATTACTGTTTGTTTTTAATAATTAATTAGTAATCAGAAATTTAAAAATGTTACATAAAATTATAAAAAATTCGTTGTTTAAACTAAAAATTGATTGTAAATTTGCACCGGGCAAGTCCTACACAATCAGCTCCCTTTGAATCCTCCAGGGCGGGAACGCAGCAAAGGTATTAGGTTGTAGCGATGTGATGTAGGTAGCTTGCCTTTTTTTATGCGCTAAACTTACGGTATGAAAAATGGTTTTCTTTTAATTTAAAATCTTGTTAAGTTGTTGTAAACTAGTATACTACAAATGAAAATAATATAATAAAAAAACAAATAAACCTTTATACCATTCAACAATTCAACTTTTAATTAACTTTACCACTTTAATATATTGAAACTTAAAAATGAATAAAGTTGTTTTAATAACTGGCGGATCTTCTGGGATAGGGAAGTCTGTTGGAGAATATTTATTAGAAAAAGGGTTTATTGTTTATGGAACAAGTAGAAATCCTCAGAAAATTCAAAACCATCCTTTTAAATTAGTAGCCTTAGATGTTAC
This sequence comes from uncultured Flavobacteriaceae bacterium, assembly GCA_965367745.1. Lineage (GTDB taxonomy): Bacteria > Bacteroidota > Bacteroidia > Flavobacteriales > Flavobacteriaceae > Lutibacter. The sequence continues at coordinate 2,090 of CBDUKG010000092.1, forward strand.
AAATATTGAAACTATTAATACAGCTGTAACTGAAGTTATTTCTAATGAAGGGCGCTTAGATATTTTGATTAATAATGCAGGAATGGGAATTACAGGACCAATTGAAGAAACACCCACTGACGAAATGCGTAATGTTTTCAATACAAATTTGTTTGGCGCCATTGATGTTATGAAAGCAGTTTTACCACAAATGCGCAAGCAAAAAAGTGGTTTGATTATTAATGTAACTTCTATTGCTGGTTATATGGGATTGCCTTTTAGAGGTATTTATTCTGCAACCAAAGGTGCTTTGGAAATAGTTACCGAAGCTATAAGAATGGAAGTTAAATCTTTTGGAATTCAAGTAACTAATGTTGCTCCAGGCGATTTTGCTACAAATATTGCCTCAGGAAGGTATCATACGCCTGTTTTTGAAAATTCACCTTATAAAAAAACATATCAAGAAAATTTAGATTTAATGGATGCCCACGTTGATAATGGAAGCGATCCTTTAGAAATGGCAACCGCTATTTATAAAATCATTCAAACTCCAAAACCTAAAATACACTATAAAGTTGGAGATTTTATGCAGAAATTTTCTATTGTATTAAAAAAAATACTTCCAGATAAAATGTATGAAAAGTTATTAATGAATCATTATAAACTTTAGATATAAAATTTAAAATAGATAAAAAGTTTAAAAGTTGAAAACTCAAAACAATTCCACTTTATAAACTATATTTGCATTTTAAACTAAAAAATACAATTATAATGAAATTTTTTATTGATACAGCAAACTTAGATCAAATTAAAGAAGCACAAGCTTTAGGAGTTTTAGATGGAGTTACCACAAATCCTTCATTAATGGCAAAAGAGGGAATTACCGGAACTGATAATATTTTAAAGCATTATGTTGCCATTTGCAATATTGTTGACGGTGATGTAAGTGCTGAAGTAATTGCGACTGATTTTGCTGGCATGATTAAAGAAGGAGAAGCTTTAGCCGCTTTACATCCTCAAATTGTAGTAAAATTACCAATGATTGCTGATGGCGTAAAGGCGTGTAAATATTTTTCAGATAAAGGAATTAAAACTAATGTAACCTTAGTATTTTCTGCTGGTCAGGCTTTATTAGCAGCCAAAGCTGGAGCTACATATATGTCGCCATTTATTGGTCGTTTAGATGATATTTCAACAGACGGATTAGGATTGATTTCTGAAATTAGACATATTTACGACAATTATGGTTTTGAAACTCAAATTTTAGCAGCATCTGTGCGTCATACAATGCATATTATAGATTGTGCAAAAATTGGTGCAGATGTTATGACAGGTCCACTAAGTGCTATAAAAGGATTATTAAAACATCCTTTAACAGATAGTGGTTTAGCTCAATTTTTAGCAGATTATAAAAAGGGAAATTAAATTGATTTAAAGAATCTTTTTTATATTTAAATCCATAAAAAAATGTTTATTGAATCCATTCAATAAACATTTTTTTTAAATTATTTTAAGCTGTTATTGCTATTATAATAGCATCTTTATCATTATAAGAATATTTGAAATTATTCCATATAATAATTTAGAGCTTCAATAAGTAGAGATGTTTCAACTTTGCAATCAAACTTAAATTTTTCAAAATCAGAAAGTAATACGAAGTTTACTTGACCGCTTACATTCTTTTTATCGTGAATTAAAAGTTCAATTATTGCGTCGTAATCTGTGGTTTCTATTGTTACTTTTCCATAAATATTAAGCAATTTATTTTTAATCTCCATTAATTTATTAGAAGGAAAATTTAATAGTTTTTCAGATAAAAAAGCTTCGGTAATCATACCAATGGCAATAGCTTCTCCGTGCGTTAATTTATCTTTGTTTTCAGATTCTAAAAAATAAGATTCTACAGCGTGTCCTAAAGTATGTCCGTAGTTTAATATTTTGCGAAGTCCGTGTTCTTTTGGGTCTTCGGTAACAACTTCATTTTTTATTTCTATAGAACGATAAATCAAAGTGCTTATATTGCTAATTGACAGATTTTTAAATTCTTTTATTTCATCCCATAGTTTAATATCGTACGTTAAACCATATTTAATAATTTCTGCTAAACCAGAGCGTATTTCTCGTTCCGTTACAGTTTCTAAATATCTAGGATCAATAAGTACCATTTCTGGATCTGAGAACAATCCAATTTGATTTTTTAAAACACCTAGATCAACACCTGTTTTCCCACCTACAGAGGCATCAACCATACTTAATAATGTAGTAGGAATGTTAATAAATTTAATTCCTCTTTTAAAGCAAGAAGCTACAAAACCGCCTAAATCTGTTATTACCCCACCGCCTAAATTAATTAGTAAACTTTTTCGATCAGCTCCTAATTCAGTTAATGCGTGCCACACTCCACTGCAGGTGTCTAGGTTTTTGTTTTCTTCACCAGATTCAATTTCAATAATTTCAATTTCAGAATTAGTTTCCAAGGTTTCCAATAAAATTGGTAAACAATTTTGATTGGTATTTTCATCAACTAAAATAAAGATTTTAGAAGTTTCATTTGAAGCTAAATAGGCGTTCAATTTCAAATAAGCATCTTCATTAAAGTTTACAAAGTAATTATTGGATAATATAGGTTTCATTTTGGATAATATTTTAGTACAAATTAAAGGGAAAAAAATGGAAAAATAAACTGTTTGTAATTATCTTTGATTAAACATTATTTACAATGGAAAAATTATTTGATAATACAGAGGTTGCCTTTGCAATAAAGTCAAATGCTGAACTAGATAGAGCTTTTTATCTTTTTGAAATGATAAAACGCGAACCACTAGTAAAAATTGGGACAGCAGTAACCAGATTTGCTCTAAAAACACATTTACCAGTTGAAGGAATAATTAGGGCAACTGTATTTGACCATTTTTGTGGGGGTGTAACCGAAGATGATTGTATGCCTACAATAGATAAAATGTACTCTAAAAATGTACATTCTGTTTTAGATTATTCTGCTGAAGGTAAAGAAGTTGAAGAGCAGTTTGATCTTGCAATGGAAAAGACTTTAAACACAATTAAATTTGGAAAAGAAAAACCAAGTATTCCTTTTGCAGTTTTTAAACCAACAGGTTTTGGGAAGTTTGAAATTTATCAAAAAATAACAGAAGGTACTCCATTAGATTCCCATGAAGAAATAGAATGGAAACGTATAAAAGAAAGATACGATATAGTTAGTAAGGCGGCTTTTGATAGAGACGTTCCGTTATTAATTGATGCTGAAGAATCTTGGATGCAAGATGCTGCTGACGATTTAATTGAAGAAATGATGCGAAAATACAATAAAGAAAAAGTGATTGTATTTGGAACATTACAATTGTATCGCTGGGACAGATTAGAATATCTTAAAAAGTTACACGAACGTGCTAAAAAAGAAGGATTTAAAGTTGGGATGAAATTAGTGCGTGGCGCATATATGGAAAAAGAACGTGAACGCGCGGAAAAGAAAGGGTACGCAGATCCTATTTGTGCAAATAAAGAAGCTACAGATGAAATGTTTAACGATGTATTAGCATATATGTTTAAAAATATTGAAGATATGGCTATTTTTGCAGGAACCCATAATGAAGAAAGTTCTTATTTATTAATGGATTTAATTGCTAAATCTGGTTTAGATAAAGATGACTGTAGATTGTGGTTTGGTCAATTATATGGTATGAGTGATCATATAAGTTATAATTTATCAGATTCGGGTTATAATGTTGCAAAATACCTGCCATTTGGACCTGTAAGAGATGTGATGCCTTATTTAATTAGACGTGCTGAAGAAAATACTTCTGTAGCAGGACAAACAAGTAGAGAACTTCGATTATTAAAAGAAGAAAGGAACAGAAGAAATGTTTAAATCATCTTTTTTTAAATAATGTTTTCTTTTAAAAAAAAGTTTATAACTTAAAATTCGTTCAGCAATTGTTACTATTAAATGGATTGTTGAACGTTTTTTTATAATTTAAATACATTAAACAGTTGTCTCTTTTTTTTCTCTTCTCGTAAAAATAGCAGCAATACTATAATCAATTCTAAAAATACTAAAAGCATAAAAATTGGCCAATAATTCCCCAATTTCAGCCAGCTATAGGTAAGTTGTTTAATATCACATGAATACGGTTTGTGTAACTCTAATCATTTTAGATAAATCATAATTCAACTTTTGTTACAATAAACCAAATAAATCAATTACTTTTGCAGCTTCTAAAAAAATACGGAATATGCAATCTATAAGGAACATAGCAATTATAGCACACGTTGATCACGGTAAAACTACATTGGTTGATAAAATTATTGATCAAGCTCACATTTTAGATGAGCGTAAAGTTAGAACTGATCTATTATTAGATAATAATGATTTAGAGCGTGAGAGAGGAATTACTATTTTATCTAAAAACGTTTCTATAGTCTATAAAGGTGTAAAAATTAATGTAATTGATACTCCTGGTCACGCCGATTTTGGTGGTGAAGTTGAGCGTGTTTTAAAAATGGCTGATGGTGTATTGCTTTTAGTTGATGCTTTTGAAGGACCAATGCCTCAAACTCGTTTTGTTTTAGGAAAAGCTTTGGAATTGGGATTAACTCCTATTGTGGTTATTAATAAGGTTGATAAGCCAAACTGTACACCAGATATAGTTCACGATAAAGTATTTGATTTAATGTTTGCTTTAGACGCAACAGAAGAGCAGTTAGATTTTGCATCTGTTTATGGTTCAGCAAAAAACGGTTGGATGAGCTATGACTGGCAAGATGAAACAGATAATATTATTCCATTACTAGATTCAATTGTTAAAAATATTCCAGAAGCACCTTATAAAGAAGGAACCGTACAAATGCAAATTACTTCATTAGATTTTACATCTTTTGTTGGGCGTATAGCAATTGGACGTGTTTTTAGAGGAGATTTGTTTGAAGGAAAAGATTATATGCTTTGCAAAGCTGATGGTAGTTTTAAAAAAGTACGTATTAAAGAACTACATACTTTTGAAGGTTTAGGAAAAGATAGAGCTTCTAAAGTAAGAAGTGGTGATATTTGTGCAATAACAGGTATAGAAGGATTTGATATTGGAGATACTATTTCAGATTTAGAAAACCCAGAAGCCTTGCCTAGGTTAAAAGTAGATGAACCTACCATGAGTATGTTGTTTACAATTAACAATTCGCCATTTTATGGGAAAGAAGGAAAATATGTGACTTCTCGTCATTTACGTGATCGTTTATTTAAGGAAACTGAAAAGAATTTGGCTTTACGTGTTGAGGCGACAGATTCTGAAGATAAGTTCAATGTGTTTGGTCGTGGAATTCTGCATTTATCAGTTTTAATTGAAACAATGCGTAGAGAAGGTTATGAATTACAAGTTGGGCGTCCTCATGTAATTATAAAAGAAATTGATGGTGTTAAATGTGAGCCTTATGAAACGTTAGTTATTAATGTTCCTGAAGAATTGGCAAGTAAAGCTATTAATTTAGTGTCTTTAAGAAAAGGCGATTTATTGGTAATGGAACCAAAAGGTGATATGCAACATTTAGAATTTGATATTCCTTCACGTGGTTTAATAGGTTTACGTAATAAAATATTAACTGCTACTCAAGGGGAGGCTATCATAAATCATAGATTACGTGGTTTTGATGCCTATAAAGGTGAAATAGGAGGTTCAAATAATGGAGCTTTAGTTTCAGGAGATGCAGGTAAAGCAACAGCATATGCAATTGATAAATTGGGAGATAGAGGTACTTTCTTTATCGACATCAATCAAGAAATATATAAAGGACAAGTTGTTGGTGAAAACAATAGACAAGATGATATGTCTATAAACCTTACAAAAGGAAAAAAATTAACAAACGTTCGTAAATCCGGAACAGATACTGCTGTAAATATAGCTCCTAAGAAAGATTTTTCTTTGGAAGAATGTATGGAGTACATTAGAGAAGATGAATATTTAGAAGTAACACCATTAAGTTTACGTATGCGTAAAATATCTTTTAGATAACGCAACTTAAGTAACAAATATATTTTTAATTAGACCTTAATTTTGATAAACTTTTATCAATTATTAAGGTCTAATTAGTTATACATTAAATGTTACTTTATTATGAAATCTATTAAAAATCTTACAATATTACTTTTTATTCTATTAATTTTATCTTGTACTTCATCCGATAATGATATTGATATAAACGATCAAGCTAAAATTGAGAATCAAATTTTTGAAAATAATACTGCCACTTCAACACATGCAAATACGGTGCTTACTGAAAATGAACGCAATGATTTATTATATTTAAGAGAAGAAGAAAAATTGGCTAGAGACGTTTACTTAAATTCATTTAATAAATATGGGCTGAAAATTTTTAGCAATATAGCTTCAAGTGAAGAAACCCATATGAATACTGTATTGAGCTTAATTACTAAGTATAAATTAGAAGATTCTGCTTCTGATGATATTGGTGTTTTTAATAATTTAGAATTACAAGAGTTGTATAATCAGCTCATAGAAAAAAGCAACATTTCTTTAATTGAGGCACTAATTGTTGGAAATACAATTGAAGATTTAGATATTTATGACATAGAATTAAGTGAAGAGAGAGCAACAAATACAGATTTATTAAACGTTTATAGTTCATTAAAATGTGGTTCTCGAAACCATTTAAGAAATTATTACAACCAATTAACAAAGAATAATGGGAATTATTCATCTCAATATATTAGTCAAGAATTATTTAATACTATAATAAATACTTCCAATGAAAAATGTAATAATAATTAAAATAATAGTAATTTTTATCTTTTTAATCACTACAATCTCTTGTGAAAACAATAAAAAAGTGATTAAAAATAACGCTCTTGCTCTAGAAGTAAACAAACTCAACGGAAAAGAATTGTTAGCACAAAAATGTTATATGTGTCATTCAGTAACTTCAAAATCTCACGATGCCATTATTGCACCACCAATGGTTGCAGTAAAACGCAGATATCTAAGCTCGTATACTACTGAGAATGAATTTGTAGAAGCAGTTACAAATTGGGTGTTAAATCCAACAGAAGAGAATGCTTTAATGTATGGAGCTGTTCAAAATTTTAAAGTAATGCCTAAGCAGCCTTTTAATAAGGAAGAAATTATTAAAATTGCAACTTATATGTTTCATAATGAATTAGAAAAACCTAGTTGGTTTCAAAAACATTTTAATGAAGAACATCCAAATGGAATGGGAAATGGAAAGAGAAGAGGAAAGTTTAGAAACAATTAAATATTTAAAGTTTTGGTGTAGCTTCAAAAAATTAACCATTGTTAGTAATTGCTAACAATGATTAATAA
>CBDUKG010000093.1:0-9398 GCA_965367745.1 uncultured Flavobacteriaceae bacterium
TTAAAATCAAAGTTTTTTTCATAATCAATTTTTTTTCGCGTATTACTGCCAACGTGTTATATCAGTAGTAAATATACTAATTAACATTAAATATTTCCGGATAAACGTAGTTTTTTGTTGTGTTTATCCGTTTCCATTAAACTTTTTAATGCCAGGTCTAAAGGGCTTTCAATTTTTAATAAATCTTTTTTAGATACGTGTGTATAAATCATTGTTGTTTCTGGTTTGGCGTGTCCCAAAAGCTCTTGTATATAGCGTAAATCAATACCATTTTCTAGCAAATGTGTGGCATAACTATGTCTTAAAGTATGCGGTGTAACATGTTTTGTAATATTGGCAATTTTACAAGATTTTTTTAAAAAGGATCTTATGCTTTCTGCACTGTATTTTTTTGAGGGTTCTATTCCTTCAACAAAGTATTTTATTGGACGGTAAGTATTTGTGTAATTAATCAATAACGGAATAAAACTTTCAGCTAAAATTATATTTCTATCGCGTCGACCCTTACTGTTTTTAATTACTAGCTGACGTCTATCAATATCTATATGTTTTAATTCTAAATTTAAGAGTTCACTAATACGAAAACCCGCACTGTAAATCATAGCCAAAACAGCTCTGTGTTTTAAGTTTTTTGTACAACGTAATAAATCAATTATTTCTTCTTTAGATAAAACCGAAGGTAAAAGAATACTTTTTTTAGGTCGTTTTAATTGTAAATCATTAATAGCACATTCAGGGTAAAAAGCCTTAAATAATTTAATAGCACTAATAAATTGTCTATAGGTGCTAACACTATAATTTCTTGGCACAAAAACATCTTCAATAAACAGTTCAACCGTTCGGTTAGAGATAGTTAAAATAGGAGTGTCTTTTATATAATCAAAAAAATCTGCAATAAAAGAGAAATAGGTTTTAATGGTGCTTTCACTATAACACTTTCCTTTTAAATATTTAACATATAGCCTTATAACTTGTTTGTTCTGTTCAGATATTTCACGAGTTTTTCTAATAGGTTTTAATTTTAACTTTTCATAAACAGAAGGGTCCAATTTAAAAGTTACTTTATTATTTAAAGCTCTTTTTAAAAGTGCAATATTTTCTGAAGTAAATTCGGTATACCATCCTCGTAAAGTTTTACTCCAATAATAACCACCTATGTTATTAAGAATATTTTTAACGTCATTATTATATGGAAACAACAATAAAAGTTGAATTTTATTTTTGTGAATTACCTTTTTTAGTAAAATAGGAGGTAGTGTAATTTGAGTGTTTTTCATAGCATTTCAAATATATTAAAATTTAATGAAAAATTAAAATTAGCAAGGAATTTAACTCCCTAATCTAATGACACTTAATTAAATGAAACTAGCATATCAATATTTTAACCAAACATATTACAAGAAATTCTTAATACACATACTAGGTATAAAAATATTTATACGTATACTTTTTGTCAACTATACGTATAAATAATGTCATAGATACTAAGAAACATTGTCAAAGGCGGTATACTTATTAGTAAAAATACTAGTATTTGTTAACTAAATATACTAGTTTAATTTTAAGAGAATACTAATTTAATTTTTTGAAAATACTACAATAAAATTGTAACTTTGAGAAGTGTACCTTTTAAAGGCTTAATCAAAGATATAAAATAGTTGTAGTTAAAAAGGTATTCATCAGTTTTTTTTATTAACAAAAATAGTTAAATATGCCTATACGATACCGCATTACAAAACGAAGTAATACCATTGCCAATAATAAAGAGCCTCAGTATATTATGCAGGCTGTAAGCACTGGAGTAGTAGATTTAGACCAAATTAGTCGCCAAATTAGTAATGAATGTACGTTGAGCGTAGTAGATATTAAAATGGTGCTTTATGCCTTAGGTGAAAAATTGCAATTTCATTTAGAAGATGGAAAAATGGTAGATTTAGAGAATATAGGGAAGTTTAAAGTGGGCTTTAAATGCACAGCCGATCCTGACGCCTCAAAACTAACGCCCAAAAGAAATATTCAAAAATATCATTTAAACTTTCAACCTTCTGTAGTATTAAAACGATGGTTAAAAAAAGGAATTAAAACCTACAAAGAAGGTAGTAGAAGTAAATAAACTAACTGGTTGCAGCGCGTCGAAGTTATTTTCTATTGTTCCATTTTTTATGTTAAACCTTAAATGGTAATGCCTAAAGGTCTTAAAATAGTTGCGTATGCACTATTTCTATTAAACATAAACCCCTAAACTACCTAAATCTAGGCAGCTACAATGTTAATTCTTAAAAAATAAAACTTTATCAAAAAGCAACTACCAGCTTCCTCCTGCTCCACCACCAGAGAATCCTCCACCACCAAAACCGCCGCCGAAGCCACCACTTCCAAAACCACCACTTGATGATCCACCGCCAAAACCTCCGCTTCCAAAACTACCTCTACCAACACGGCTTAATATAATAGCGTTTAATATATCTGCAGCTGTTGAGCTATCTCTAAAGCCTCTACCACCGTTCCCTCCTCCTCGGTTTTTCTTCGAAAAAATAATTAATAGGATAATGATGATTATAATGATAATAATAAATGAAGGAAAGCCTCCACTTTCGCTTTTGGCGGGTGTATTGTTTTTATAAGTTCCATTTAAAACTTCAAAAACAGCATAGGTTCCTTTATCTAAGCCTGTATAAAAATCACCTTTTTTAAACTCTGGAATAATTATAGTTCTAACAATGGTTCCTGTTATACCTGCAGTAAGTTTATGTTCTACACCATAACCCGGAGAAATCCATATTTTACGTTCTTTATTGGCTAATAAAATAAACACACCATTGTCTTCGTTGGCTTGTCCAATGCCCCAAGCGTGTGCCCACTTTGGTGTTAAAATACCAATATCTTCTCCTTTTATAGTTTCTATTGTTGCAATTACAATTTGTGTAGAAGTTGAATCGGAATAGTTGATTAGTTTATTTTCTAGGGTGCTTTTTTGTGAAGCTGACAGCAAGTTTGCATAATCGTACACACTTGTTTGCAATGTTGGTTTTTCAGGTATTGTAAATTGACCAAACGCAACTTGAACAAACAAAATTGCTATAAAAAAAGTGGTGTATTTTTTTAATATGTTGTGTATTGATCTCATTTATCCTTTAGAAATTTCGTCAGATAATTCATTAGAATCATTTTTTTGATACGGGAAAAACTGCTTCAACTTTTTACCTATCTCTATAATTACCAATTGAAGTCCTTTTGTAAAATTAGAATTTTTAAAAAAGGTAATTAACAAGGCTAGTTCTTTGTCCCAAAAATTCTCAGGCACTACACTATTAATTCCTTCATCACCAATAATTGCAATTTTTTTACTTTCAACGGCAACATAAATAAGGATGCCATTTCTAAGTTCAGTCTTGTTCATTTCTAACAAATAAAAAACCTCCAATGCTCTGTCCATTGGAGATTTTTCTGTTGCTTTTTCTATATGAACACGTATTTCTCCTGAAGTATTTTTTTCTGAAATCTGTATAGTTTCAATTAAAGCTTGTTCTTGCTTTGCCGTTAAAAAATCTTCAACTTTAGACATTATTCTTTATTTCCGAAATCAAATTCAACATCTGGTGCATTTTCAGAACCTGGTTCAGCATCAAAATATGGTTTTCCATCAAAGTCAAAAAATCCAGCCAATATATTATTTGGAAACGTTTTAACGTGGTTGTTAAACGGTTTAATAGCTTCATTAAAACGTGTACGTGCAGTTAAAATCTGATTTTCTGTACTTGCTAATTCATCTTGTAATTTTAAAAAGTTTTGATTTGCTTTTAAATCTGGATAACGCTCTACGGTAACCAACAAACTTTTTAAAGCACCGCTTAAACCTCCTTGTGCCTGGTTAAATTGTGCCAATTGCTCTGGTGTAATGTTTGAAGGGTCAATGTTTACAGATGTAGCTTTTGCACGTGCTTCAATTACCGATGTTAAGGTTTCTTTTTCGTAATCTGCCGCTCCTTGTACTGTTTTTACCAAATTACCTATTAAATCTCCTCTTCGTTGGTAGGCAGTTTCTACATTTCCCCAACTTTCAGAAACATTTTCATTTAATTGAATTCCTGTATTGTAAAATCCTTTCACCCAAGAATACCCACCAAAAGCAAGTAATGCGATTATAATTACTGGTATTAGCCACTTTTTCATCTTTGTTGTTTTTAAAGTTTATGTTATTATTTAATTAGTTGTCTTTTTTTCAACTATGTTACTAATTTACTTAAAAAAAATTAAGTAAGCTGGTTTTTAATCTTAATCAATTCAGCTTTTATAGTTTCTAGTCGCATAATAATAGCGTGGTTTCCTTTTACAGCTTTTGGTTCTTGCTTCATTTTAATTTTAGCACCTTCTAAGGTAAATCCTTTTTCTTTAACTAAGTGATAAATTAATTGCAAATTTTTAAGATCCTCGGCTGTAAATAAGCGATTGCCTTTCTTATTTTTTTTAGGTTTTAGTATGTCAAATTCTTTTTCCCAAAAACGTATATGCGACGTGTTTAAGCCGAAAGCTTTTGCAACTTCCCCAATTTTATAATAGCGTTTTTCTGGTAAGTCTATATACATTAATCTAGAGATTGACCTTCTTTTTGAGCTTCTTTTTGCATAGCTTCAAATTCTTCTGGAGATAAATTACCATAATAGAAATTAATTGGATTTATCTTTTTCCCATTTTTATGAATTTCGTAATGTAAATGTGGTGCTTGTGAGCGTCCTGTATTTCCAACAAAACCAATTAAATCGCCACGTTTCACTTTTTGCCCTTTTCTAACATTGTATTTACTCATATGTGCGTACAGAGAAATATATCCAAAACCATGGTCTATTCTTATATGTTTTCCATAACCTGCAGAACTTTGATCGGCTCTAATTATTACACCATCGCCTGAAGCATAAATTGGTGTTCCTCTTGGAGCTGTAAAATCCATTCCCCAATGACGTTTTCTTGCCTTTGTAAACGGATCAGATCGCCATCCGTAACCAGATGCCATTCGTGTTAAATCTTCTTTTTTTACAGGTTGAATAGCCGGAATTGCCGCCAACAACTTCTCTTTGTTTTCGGCTAATTTCACTATTTCATCAAGAGATTTTGATTGCACATATAATTGTTTTGATAAAATGTCCATGTTTTTAGTAACATCCATAATCATTTCAGAATTATCAAAACCCTCTAATGCTTTATAACGGTTAACACCCCCAAAACCTGCAGTTCGTTGTTCTTCAGGTATCGGATTTACTTCAAAATACAATCTATAAATATTGTTATCTCTATCTTGAATTTCTTTTAATATTTTATCTAGTTGTGCTATTTTTTTTGCGTGTAATTCTTCATTTAACTTAACAAATTCTAATTCGCGCTTTAATTCTTTTTCTTTAGGAGATTCAAAAATTGGAGTTAATACTAAAAAACCTATCATCATAAACACAAAACCAGCAACCAAGAATAACAACAAACCTTTAATTTTCTGACCTTTTTTTGGTTTTATCTTTTGGTAAGAGAGTGTCTCAGAATCGTAATAATATTTTACCTTCGCCATTGTCTATAATTTATCTTATTTTTGCACAATAAAACGCTACTAAAGTAAGATTTATTGTAGTGCACATTTAAGCAAAATTACAAAATGTTTTGCAAAATAGTTAGAGCAGAAATGTTTTAGCATATAATTAACATTGAAAAAGTCTAAAATAATACTATAAACACAATAGAAAATATTGTATTTAAATTATTTGAGACCGTTAAAAGAAATTAAATAGATACATGAAACGAGCATATTAAAAAGTTTATTGCCAAACGAACTGATTAATAGCGAACAGCATGTAACCTTTAAAAAACAATAAAAAAGATACATGAAATCACAAGAAATACGTCAACAGTTTTTAGACTTTTTTGCATCAAAAAAACACACCATTGTACCATCAGCTCCAATGGTTTTAAAAAACGATCCAACATTAATGTTTACCAATGCCGGAATGGTGCCTTTTAAAGAATATTTTTTAGGTCAGAAAAACGCCACCGACAAACGTATTGCAGATTCGCAAAAATGTTTGCGCGTTTCTGGAAAACATAACGATTTAGAAGAAGTTGGTAAAGATACCTACCACCATACTATGTTCGAAATGTTAGGAAACTGGAGTTTTGGTGATTACTTTAAAAAAGAAGCCATTGATTGGGCTTGGGAATTTTTAGTTGATGTTTTAAAAATTGATAAAGATTGTTTGTATGTTTCTGTTTTTGAAGGTGCAGAAGAAGATGGTTTAGGGTTTGATCAAGAAGCATTCGACTTTTGGAAACAACATATTAGCGAAGACCGCATCATAAACGGAAATAAAAAAGATAATTTCTGGGAAATGGGTGCTCAGGGACCTTGTGGACCTTGTTCCGAAATTCATGTAGATATTCGTTCTGCGGAAGAAAAAGCCAAAGTTTCTGGAAAAAGTTTGGTGAATATGGACCATCCTCAAGTTGTGGAAATTTGGAATTTAGTTTTTATGGAATTCAACCGTAAAGCTGATGGTTCTCTTGAAAAATTACCAGCACAACACGTAGATACCGGAATGGGATTTGAGCGTTTGTGTATGGTTTTACAAAACAAACAATCTAATTACGATACCGATGTTTTTACACCGCTTATTAGAGAAGTTGAAACTATTACAGATAACGATTACGGTAAAAATGAAGAAATTGATATTGCCATTCGTGTAATTTCAGACCACGTTAGAGCTGTGGCTTTTGCAATAGCCGACGGACAATTACCTTCTAATACTGGCGCTGGTTATGTAATTAGACGTATTTTAAGAAGAGCCATTCGTTACGGATTTACTTTTTTAAATACCAAAGAGCCTTTTATTTACAAATTAGTAAATACATTAAGCAAACAAATGGGGCCTTATTTCCCTGAATTAAAAGCTCAAAAGCAATTAATTACCAACGTAATTAAAGAAGAAGAAAATTCTTTTTTAAGAACTTTAGACCAAGGTTTGGTGCTTTTAGATGGCATTATTGCTAATACAAAAGGCAAAGAAGTTTCAGGTAAAAAAGCTTTTGAATTATACGATACTTATGGTTTCCCTATAGATTTAACTGCTTTAATTCTCTCTGAAAAAGGAATGACCTTAAATGAAGAAGGTTTTAAAAGCGAACTTGAAAAACAAAAAAATAGGTCTAGAGCTGCAGCAGTTGTAGAAACAGATGATTGGGTTATTTTATATGACGATGATGATGAAGAGGAATTTATTGGTTACGATACTTTAAAAGCAAAAGTTAAAATTACACGTTACCGCAAAGTTTCATCTAAAAAAGATGGAGATCTTTACCAATTGGTATTTAATATGACTCCTTTTTATCCAGAAGGTGGTGGTCAAGTTGGAGACAAAGGATATATTGAAGTCGCTAACGGAAACATTATTTATATTGTAAATACCAAAAAAGAAAACAATTTAATTATTCATTTTGCCGAAAATTTACCAAAAGATCCAACACAAACTTTTAACGTAATTGTAGATGAAAAACAACGCTTTAGAACAGCTTGTAACCATACTGCTACACATTTATTACACCAGGGGTTGCGTGAAGTTTTAGGAACTCATGTAGAACAAAAAGGTTCGGCCGTACACTCAAAAAACTTACGTTTTGATTTTTCACACTTTTCAAAATTAAGCACAGATGAATTACGTGAAGTTGAAGATTTTGTAAATGCGAGAATTGACAGTAAAATTCCGTTAAAAGAATTTAGAAATATACCAATGGAAACAGCCCTTGAAAAAGGCGCTATGGCATTGTTTGGAGAAAAATATGGAGATACGGTTCGTACCATCCAATTTGGACAATCGGTAGAACTTTGTGGTGGTACACACGTGCAAAACACAAGTGATATTTGGCATTTCAAAATCACTTCAGAAAGTGCAATTGCTGCTGGGGTTAGACGTATTGAAGCCATTACTAGCGATGCTACAAAAGATTTTTACTTTGAAAACAATAGGGCGTTTTTTGAAATAAAAGACTTTCTAAAAAATTCTAAAAATCCACTAAAAGCAATTATTGATTTACAAGAAGAAAATACAAGCCTTAAAAAGCAAATTGAAAACTTGTTAAAAGACAAAGCCAAAAATTTAAAAGGCGATTTAATCCATGAAGTAGAAGCTGTAAATGGGGTTAACTTTTTAGCTAAAAAACTAGATTTAGATCAAAATAGTATTAAAGATTTATGTTTTGATTTAGGAAACGCAATTGATAATTTATTTTTATTAGTTGGAACAGAAAGCGAAGGCAAAGCATTTTTAACCTGCTTTATTTCTAAAAATTTAGTGGCAGAAAAAGATTTAAACGCAGGAAAAGTAGTAAGAGAACTAGGCGCTTTAATTCACGGTGGCGGTGGTGGACAGCCATTTTATGCAACTGCTGGTGGAAGAAATCCTGAAGGTATTGAAAAAGCGTTAAGCGAAGCGAAACGATATATATTATAGTTAGAAAGTTTAAAAGTTAAATACGCGCATTGGCTATTGGCTATTGGCTATTGAAAATAATATGAATTTTAGAACCAACATATCATTAAAATCTGAAAGTAATCAAATTGATTATAGCTCAAATTTGGTGTTGATTGGTTCTTGTTTTTCTGAAAATATTAGTAAAAAACTACAGTATTTTAAATTCAACACTTTTAGCAATCCGTTTGGTATTTTATTCAATCCAATTGCTATTGAAACCTTAATTAGCAATGCAATTCATAAAAAAGAATATAGCGAAAAAGACATTTTTCAGCTGAACGAACGCTGGCATTGTTTTGATGCACATTCCGATTTAAGTGCAAGTTCAAAAAATGAATTACTTACCAATTTAAATACTTCAATAGCAGCAACACATAAGAAAATAACAACAGCTTCTCATTTAATAATTACCTTAGGCACTGCTTGGGTTTATAGAAATAATGAATCGGCAAAAATTGTTGGAAATTGCCATAAAATTCCTCAAAAACAATTTTCAAAAGAAATGCTTTCTGTTGAAGAAATTGTAGCTTCATTAAAAAATAGCTGTGCACTTATAAAAAACTTAAATCCGAAAGTCAACATTATTTTTACAGTAAGTCCGGTGCGGCATGTAAAAGATGGTTTTGTAGAAAATATGCAAAGTAAAGCGCATTTATTAACTGCAATTCATCAATTAATTAATTTAAAAGAGCAATTTCATTACTTTCCTTCATACGAAATAATGCTAGATGATTTACGTGATTATCGCTTTTATAATAGCGATATGTTACATCCAAATGAAACTGCCATCAATTATATTTGGGAACAATTTCAACATGTTTGGATAGCTAAAAAAACAATTTCAATACTAAAAGAAGTTGATACCATTCAAAGAGGTTTGGCTCATAAACCATT
>CBDUKG010000094.1:0-9229 GCA_965367745.1 uncultured Flavobacteriaceae bacterium
CTAATTGTAATTAAAATGTATTTTTGTTAAATGTCTATTGAAGTTAAAAATATTACCAAGTTTTATAAAGATCAAAAAGCATTAGATGATGTTAGTTTTTCTATTAAAAAAGGAGAAATAGTTGGTTTTTTAGGTCCAAACGGTGCTGGAAAATCTACTATGATGAAAATTATAACCGGATTTGTAACCGCCTCTGAAGGTGAAGTTTTAGTTTGTGATTATAATATTAAAACCAATAAATTAAATGCTCAAAAGCATATTGGTTATTTGCCCGAACACAACCCACTTTATTTAGAAATGTATGTTAAAGAGTATTTATTGTTTAATGCTTCAATTTATAAAATTCCTAAAATTGAAGTTGAAAAAATAATTAAAAAAGTAGGGTTATCTCCAGAAGCTCATAAAAAAATTAAACAACTTTCTAAAGGTTATAGACAGCGAGTTGGATTGGCAGCAGCTCTATTACACAATCCAGATGTGCTAATTTTAGATGAACCTACAACAGGTTTAGATCCAAATCAGTTGATAGAAATTAGAGGTTTAATTAAAGAAATTGGTAAAAATAAAACAGTTCTTTTTTCAACACATATTATGCAAGAGGTAGATGCTATTTGTGATCGTGTTATTTTAATTAATAAAGGACAAATTATTGCTGATGAAAATTTAATTGAACTTAAAAAAAACCAAGAACAGGTTATTGAAGTTGAATTCGATTTTAAAATTGAAAAACAGTTTGTAGAAACTATTCCGAATTTAAAGTTTGCGGATAATGTGCACGATACCAGTTGGGTATTGACTTTTAATACAGTAAAAGATATGCGGCCTGCCGTATTTGATTTTGCACACGATAATGGTTTAAAAACGCTAAAATTAAATACGAAAAATAAAAATTTAGAGAGCTTATTTCAAGAGTTAATTCCAAATTAATTAAAGCAACGTCTTTGCGAGGAAAAAGTGTTTGAAATAAAATGAAAAACACGACCGTGGCAATCTCATTGTCAATACCTTTAAGTTTGATTTTAGTTACTAAACTAACAGATTGCTTCAATCATACCTCATTCACAACGACGGTTAAAAAGATTACTTAAAAATTAATTTACCTTTACTAAGCACATCCACTTCAACAATTGGAGGTTTGTTAAAAGAAATAACATTTCCAACTGAATGTATTGATCCTTTTAAACTTTCGGTTGGGTTAATTAATACATCATTAGAACTTACGTTTCTTACCGTAACGTTTTTTGCGATAAAATTTTCACCTTCAAAGCGAGTATCTCCATCCGAAAAGCCAACATCTAAACTATTGGTTGTTCCATTTATGTAAAAAGTTGATATTCCATTACTCCAAATACTAACTCTATTATTTTTAATAGTTAAATGCCAGTCTCCAACAGCAAAAAACTTACTTTTTTCACCAGAAGATCTTAAATACAATGAAGGGAATGTTAATTCACCTTCAGAAGTAACATTTAATTCCGAAGCATTTCTAATTTCGTTAATACCGGGTGATGTAATATAAACTTTGGTAATGCCATAATCTCTGAAAAAATTACAAGAATTATGATTTGTTAAAATTATCTGATTATCTACTACTTGTATTTCAATATCGGGCATTAAATTTTCACCGGTTTCTACAATTACTTTTTGAGTTGGTCCCTCGCTAATTACTAATGCCACTTTTTTATTTACCAGAATTTTAGTAAAAGGAGCTACATCAATTTCTTGCTGAATTATAGTACCTGCTGTTTGTAAACAATCTCCTGAATCTTCACTATTGCAACTGAAAATTGTAATTAAACAACATATATAAATTATTTTCTTCATTTAAATATTTTTAAAATTTATAACCTAAACCAATTTCTAATGCTTCAGCTCTAAATAAATTTATTTTCATTGTAACTTCAGAAAACAAATGTTTCCCTAATTTATATTTTAATCCAAAACGCTCATAAACTCTGCTAACATAAGGAAAAGGATAATAAACTGTATATCCAACTTGAGAAACAAAAGAAAAATTATTCTGGATTAATTCGTGTCCAACAAATATTCCAACTCTAGCAAAATCATTTTCATTATAAGATTTTCCTTCCTCTAAATTTTTATTTTTAATGTGATTTTTTAAAAACTCTGATTTAAAATAATCTGTACCAAAAGTAATATCAGAGAATTTATTTATGCTTTTACTTGCGTAAAAAGTAACAGTATAAAATGGAAATACACCACTATCTATTTCTAAAGATTCGTTGTAGCCACCGCGTAAAATTAAATTAAAATGAAGTTTTTTATCGAGTTCATTTATAGCAGTTTCTTCTTGTAAAGGTTGAAATTTTATAGGTTCTAGCAAGTAGTTAAAACCTACATTAAGATTTACTGTATTAATCCCTAAATTCGGATTTTTAAAAGCAATATTCGAAAAATGGATTAAACTAACACCCGTATTCACACTTAATCTTTCTTTTTTCAAGAATTGAAAAAATTGCAACTTTAAATATGCAGAAGCTAATAATTTAGAGCCAATAGCATGGTTATTTGGATTTGTAACTGCATTATAAGATTCTGTAGCATAACCTAATCCAAAGCCGCTAATAAGTTTTAAACTTGAATTTGAAGTGTTTTTTAAATTATAATTGTAATGTCTATATCCGCCAAAAACTTCTCCTAAAACATCTGAATTAAAGTTCTGATATAAAAAAGAAAAACCTCTTTCTGGATATTTGTAAAGTTTGTTGAAAGTAGTGTTTTTAGTGTTGATTGTATTATAACTTAACAGCACTCCATAAGAATTACCATCAATAGCATCTTTTAGCTTTTTATCGTGCTCAATAGGTCTTCCAAAAAAGAAATCCGTTTGAATGTTGTTGTGCCTTATAGTTTCAGTTTGTGAATTAACCAAGACAGTGAATAAAAGAAAAAAGATTAAAATTGTTTTTTTCATACGTGCTTTTTAAAGTCTTATTCCTACTCCAAATTCAACAGTCTCTGCGTCAGCTGCGTGTGCTTTTAATCGTAATGAAGCAAACCATTTTTCATTTAGATATCTTTTTAAACCTAAAGTTTCATACAAAGTTCCGTGGTATTCAAAAGGATATTTTACGTAATAACCAACTTGGGTTTCAATAGATATTTTATTAATAAATAACTCGTGTCCTATAAAAATTCCAATTCTCGAAAAATCTGAAGTTTCTTTTAAATTAGTGTGAGGGATAGTTAAATTTAATTCGTAATAATCTTTTAAAATTGGAGAAATGTATAAATCAGCTCCAAATTGAAGTGCAGATTTTCTATTTAAACGTTTATCTGCATACGCAGAAACAACAAAAAATGGTTTTACACCACTGCCAATTATTTCAGATTCGTTAATTCCACTTCTTATAGCAAAATTAAATTTTATTGGTTCTTTAAATTCTTTGCTTTCTGAAGAAGGAATGTAATTAACAACTTGTTCAGTATCTAAATTATAATTTAAACCTAAAGTAGCAGCCCAAACGTTCATTCCAGAATTTGGTGATTTTACATTAGAATTTGAAGCATGTATAAACGTTAAACCAGCGTTTAATCCTAAATTGTTAATAATATTATCTCGTTGAAAATAGAGTTTAAAATAAGTACTTGAATTTAAATGAGATCCAAATGCAGTGTTCTTATTATTGGTTTCTTTATCATAAGGATTTGTATTGTAAGCTAAACCAATTCCAGCTCTAAAGATTAGTTGGTTTGGCGAAGTTCTATTGGTAAAATAAAAATTGTAATGTCCGTAAGCAGAATATAACTTCCCTAAAATATCTGATTTATAATCTTGATAGCCAATTGAATATCCGAAGTCCGGATAATTGTAATGTTCTTGCCAACCTTCTTCACCAAAAGTTCTTTTATTATAACTCATAAAAACTCCAGTTGGATGTCCTTGTAATAAAATAGAAGCATCTGGACTCTGACGCATTATATTTCCATAAAAATAATCTGCTTGAAAGTATGTAGAATTAGATTGACTAAAACTTATTGCAAAGCTGAATACAAAAAAGATAAAAAGGTTTTTTTTCATGTGTTAGTTCAATTTAAATCTCAACTTTTCATCTTTTAAGATTTTTAAAAATTCGTTTGTAACTTTTACTTTTACAGATCTGCTGTTCAAATTTAGCTTTATTTTATCTTTTAGGTCAAATACCGTAAAGTCTACTGGAATAGAACCCTCATTTTGCTTTAATATTTTATAAATCTCAGAAATTTTTGTTTCGTTGACTTGATTAATGTCTAATTGTAGGGTTATTTTTTTAGATTGTTTTTCTAAAACATCTTGCAGAATTTGAATTCCTGTAAAATTAATTCTAGGCTCACCTATTTTCCCATCTTTGTTTCTCCAACCAGCAGCAATATTTACTTTAATTTGCCTAAAAGCATTTTCATATAAGTAGGGTTTAAAATTTAAATAAGCATCTTTAAAAATTCTAAACTCGTGGCTATCTCCAAAATCTTGCACTATAAAAGAAGCCCATTCATTACCATTTTGTGAAACGCGATGTTGAACGTCTGTTAAAATTCCTGCAAAAGCAAAATTTGAACCTACATATTTATTTAGGTCTTCCTTAAAAATTGAAACAGGAGTACTACAAAAATATTTGATTTCATTTTTAAAATCATCTAATGGATGGCCTGAGATATAAATTCCTACCAATTCTTTTTCTTTTGATAATTCTTCCATCATTCCCCATTTTTCGGCATAAGGAATTTCTGGTTCTGGAAATTGAACTTCAGAAGCTTCACCAAATAGTGATACTTGCGCAGAATTTTTATTCTCTTGAAACTTATTACCGTATCTAATTGCTCTTTCAATAAAAGTTACACCTTTTTCATCAAGTTGATAATATTGAGCACGATGCACATTTTTAAAAGAGTCTAATCCTCCAGCCATTGCCAGGCCATCAAATGCTTTTTTATTGCAGGCTCGCAAATCTACACGTTTTGTAATATCAAAAATAGAAGTATAAGGGCCATTTTTTTTCCGTTCCTCAACAATAGCATCAACTGCGCCAGCTCCAACACCTTTTATGGCGCCCATTCCAAATCGAATTGCACCTTCTTTATTTACTGCAAATTTGTAATAAGATTCGTTTACATCTGGTCCTAAAACAGGAATTCCGGCACGTTTACATTCTTCCATAAAAAATGTAATTTGCTTAATGTCGTTCATATTATTCGACAAAACCGAAGCCATATATTCCGCAGGATAATGTGCTTTTAAATAAGCTGTTTGGTACGCAATATAAGCGTAACAAGTTGAATGCGATTTGTTAAAAGCATACGCGGCAAATGCTTCCCAATCTTTCCAAACTTTCTCTAATTTTTCTTCAGGATGATTATTCTTTTTACCACCTTCAATAAATTTTGGTTTTAATTCTTCAAGTAAAGAAAAAATCTTTTTACCCATTGCTTTACGTAACATATCTGCATCACCTTTACTAAAGCCAGCCAATTTTTGAGAAAGTAACATTACTTGCTCTTGGTATACAGTTACACCATAAGTTTCTTTCAAATGCTCTTCCATTTCAGGCAAATCGTATTCAATAGCTTCTTCTCCGTGTTTACGCATAATAAACAACGGAATGTATTCCATTGGGCCTGGCCGGTATAACGCATTCATGGCAATTAAATCTGCAAACTCAGTAGGTTTTAACGATTTCATATGCTTTTGCATCCCGGGAGATTCATATTGAAACACTCCAATAGTTTCCCCTTTTTGAAAGAGTTCATATGTTTTTTCATCGTCTAAAGGAAAATCATCGGGCACTAAATCTATATTATGAATTGCCTTTATAATTTTGACGGTATCTTTAATTAACGTTAAGGTTTTTAATCCTAAAAAATCCATTTTTAATAACCCAGCACTTTCAACTACATTATTATCAAATTGGGTAACATACATGTCACTATCTTTTGCAGTAGCAACAGGAATTAAATTGGTGATTTTTTCGGGAGTAATAATAACGCCACAAGCATGTGTTCCAGTATTTCTAACAGAACCTTCTAGTGCTCGCGCCTGATTTATAGTCCGTGCTTCTAAATTGGATCCCTCAGAAAGTCTTCTAAGTTCCTCTACTTTTTCAAGTTCTTCGGATCTTAATCCTTTAACTTTTGCAATACTTTTTGGATCATCCCCAAAAATATTCTGCAATTTTAATCCGGGAATTAGCTTTGCAATTCTATCGGCTTCGTGTAATGGTAAATCCAAAGCCCTGGCAGTATCTCTAATAGAAGATTTAGCAGCCATTGTGCCGTATGTAATAATTTGTGCAACCTGACTTGCTCCATATTTTTTAATTACAAAATCAATTACTTTTTGTCTTCCTTCATCATCAAAATCAATATCAATATCGGGTAATGACACACGATCTGGATTTAAGAAACGCTCAAAAAGTAAATCGTATTTTATGGGGTCAATATTTGTAATCCATAAACAATAGGCTACCGCTGATCCTGCAGCAGATCCACGTCCAGGACCAACAGATACATCCATTTTACGTGCCTCGAGAATAAAATCCCAAACAATTAAAAAGTATCCAGGATATCCGGTTTTTTCAATAATCGAAAGTTCAAAATCTAAACGCTCTTTAGTACTTGCATCCAAATTATCACCATATCTTATTTTAGCACCCTCAAAAGTTAGGTGTTTTAAATAGGCATTTTCTCCTCGAACTCCGCCATCTATAGCATCTTGTGGATTTTCAAATTCTTGTGGAATGTCAAATTTTGGAAGTAATACATCTCTTTTTAGTGTATAAACTTCAATTTTATCTATAATTTCTTGAATATTAGTAATGGCTTCTGGTAAATCTTTAAATAAAGATTTCATTTCATTCTGAGACTTAAAATAAAATTGGTTGTTCGGTAGTGCATATCTAAAACCTCTTCCTCTACCTTTTGGAGTTGCCATTTTTTCTCCATCTTTTACACATAATAAAACGTCGTGCGCTTCTGCCTCATCTTCACGCGTATAAAAAGTATTGTTTGTTGCAATTAATTTTAGGTTGTATTTTTTTGAAAATTCAATCAAAACTTTATTAACATGATCTTCATTTTCTTGATGATGACGCATTACCTCTAAATAGAAATCACCACCAAATTGTTCTTTCCACCAAATAAGGGCTTCTTCAGCCTGTTTCTCTCCAACATTTAAAATTTTACTAGGTATTTCACCGTTTAAACTTCCTGAAAGCACAATTAAATCTTCTTTATACTCCTCAATGATTTTTTTATCAATTCTGGGAACATAATAAAAACCTTGTGTATGAGAAATGGAAGACATTTTCGCTAAATTATGATAGCCGTTTTTGTTTTTAGCTAAAATAACTATCTGGTAACCATTATCTTTATGAGATTTGTCTAAATGATTTTCACAAACATTAAATTCGCAACCTAATATGGGTTTAATAGGTAGTTTAGGTTGTTCACCTTCTTTTAAATTCTCGTTAAATTTTTTTACTTTGGAATTGTGAGCAATTGCTTCACTTACAAAGTAATAAGCTCCCATCATATTTCCAATATCGGTAATTGCAACCGCTGGCATATTGTTTTTTATGGCTGAGTTTATAAGATTACTAACACTAGACGTAGATTGTAATATTGAAAACTGAGAATGGCAATGTAAATGTGCAAAATTGGCATTTTCAAGATCTTTTGTAACAGCAGTTGTCGGCTTGTCAGTATTAGTTTTCTCTATGCTTTTCTTTTTTAAACGCTTACTTTCATTTTTTAAGTTTGTATGTTTTAATCCGATAACATTAATAGTAGTTGGATTTTTAGCATCAAAATTTTGAAAATAATCTGCTTCAACGTCAAGTTCATCTTTTGTATAAGCACGCCTTTTAATCAACTCTAAAAAACATCGAGTAGTAGCTTCAACATCGGCAGTTGCGTTGTGTGCCTCAGCAAATGGTGTGTTAAATAAATGTTGATGTAATTCTGTTAGTGTAGGAAGTTTAAATTTACCATATTTTCCACCAGGTAATTGGCATATTGTTGCTGTAGCTTCAGTACAAGTATCTAAAATAGGCAACTCGTTTAAGGGTGTTTCTACTTCTTTTCGGAAATATTCACAACCCATAATGTTTAAGTCAAATTTCACATTTTGACCAACAACAAATTTACATTTTGATAAGGCTTCGTTAAATAGGTATAAAACTTTTTCTAAATCTTCACCTTTTTCTTCAGCTAACTGTGTTGAAATTCCGTGAATTTGCTCTGCATCGTACGGGATATTATAACCTTCTGGTTTAATTAAATAGTCTTGCTGATCAATAAGTTCACCATATTCATTGTGTAATTGCCATGCTATTTGTACACATCTAGGCCAATTATCTGTGTCCGTTATTGGCGCATTCCATTTTTTTGGTAAACCTGTGGTTTCTGTATCAAATATTAAAAACATGTGCTAGATTAAATTGCTTGGAAAATATTAATTTTTAAAAGTATGAATTTTAATATTTTTAAAAATCTATTAAGTACTATTTTTATTAACAATTCATCTATCTTTATTTGTGTTAGGTGGTTAACCAATTAAATTTTTAACACAAATTATCAATATGTTAATTTTTTAAATAAAAACTATTTTCATTTAAAGACTAACATTCGTCATTTTTTTACAAGTTTTTAAGAGTTAATTTTACCGTTCCTAATAAATGAGGATGAAGAATATGGAGCAATTAGATTTAGAATCGTATAAAAAAGGAGATGTAAAACAGATTACACATCAAGGAGTAATCTCAAAAATATCGCCAAATAAAATTACAGTAGCACTTAAAGGCAATGTGAATTGCGAAGGTTGTAAAGCGCAATCTGCTTGTGGTGTTTCAGATTCTAATGATAAAGAAATAGAGGTTATTAATACAACCCAATCATTTCAATTAAACGAGACGGTTGATGTATTGTTAAAAAGAGAGCTTGGTTTAAAAGCGGTTTTTTGGGCATATGTTTTTCCTTTTATTTTAATGTTTGTAGTGTTAGTAGCTACTTCTTTTTTCTTTAAAGAATGGATTGCAGGCTTGTTGTCGCTTTTCATTTTAATACCTTATTATTTTATGCTTTTTGTATTGAAGAATAAATTTCAAAAAGCATTTCAAGTTTCAATTTTAAAATTTAATTAGAATGACAGATTCAGTTTTATATAGTGTTTTGTTGTTAGCTTCTTTAGGAATTATTGCAGCAGTAGTGCTGTATGTAGTTTCAAAAAAGTTTT
>CBDUKG010000095.1:0-9034 GCA_965367745.1 uncultured Flavobacteriaceae bacterium
TTCGACTCCCATCTTCTCCACAAATGATAGTAAGGCTTTCAGAGGTTATAACAACTTTGAAAGCTTTTTAAGTTTGTTACAAATTGTTTGAAATTTATGGTATTTTTAATTAAAACGTTATTACTTTATTCTCTTCATTATTAGAAAAACTTATACTGAAGTCTCCTTTTTGAAGATTCACTTTTAATTGAGCAAAATCCTTATTATTAACCCACAATATATTTATCTCATCGTTAGAAGTTTCATTAATTTTAACTTCTCCTAAAAATGCCTTTAGCGTATTTCTTAATCGAATCATTTCTAATTGATTAATCACAACATCTCTTTTTAAACCGTTTTCAATATCCTGTATTGTAAGTGTTGTTCTATTGATTTCTTTATGACCAGCACTTCCTCCATTATCAGCAGCTTTATAATTGTTTTTACCCGCAAAAAGGTCTAAATACCAAACTTGAGGAATTCCAGGCATAAATAATTGAATGGCTCTTGCTAACAACAGTTTTTGTTCATCTTCTCCTAGAGCACTAAAAAATGTTGCATTTATTTGATAGTAGGAAATTTTATTTCCTGATGGATCGTAAAGGTTTTTCACACGACCTCCACGTTCCATTATTTTATTCATAATGGATTCAATTTCAACATCTTCTAAAAGGCCTTTATTATAAACACCATTAATTTCCTTTCCTTTTAAATCTAAAACAGGTATACCATCATGACATCCAAGCATGTTTACAGTTTTATAGCCTTTACTAATAATTTCTTTAGCCCAAGTAATAAGAGCACGACTATCTCTATTTTCTATAGTATGAATAGTTAATCCCGGTAAGAAAAAATCGTAAATATAATAGCCTTCATTTGCTACTTCATCATGTAAATGCAAACCGTATTCTGCATGAATTTCTGGTAAAACTGTCAAATTGTTTTTTTGTGCAATTTCTTTTATACGTCTTAAATAATCCCAAGTTCCTGGTTTATTAAAAAAATTTGTTTGCCCAATTTCTTTATGTAAATACGCAAAAGCATCGAGTCGTAAAATTTTACAACCAAAATCACTTACTTTTTTTAAAGTTTCTTCATAAAAATCCCAAACAAGTTCAGATTTAGCATTCACATCCATCTGTCCTAAATAGGTGCGCTTTTGGTTTACAACTTGTAATATTTTATTTTTTAAATAATTGTAATCTCCAAAATCTACAGCATTTACATCTTTATTTTCTTCAATAGTATCATTTATTTTTTGAGCAATATCTGAAGCTTCTGAATGGCTTAGATCTTTAATAGATTGCAAATCACTTTCAGTTATTTTTTTGTAAGTAATTTGCTGATAAAAGGTATTCCAATATGGCTTTTCTGTTCCATCAGGAAAAGGTACTTTTAATATTGGTAGTCCTGATTTTCTCATAAATAATTTATTGAGAAATTCTTCTTTAGGTATAATAACTCCATTATCACCAATACTACCATTTCCTTCCCAAAAGGAATTCCAATTAATAAAAAAGTCTTTATATTTTGATTGATTTCCGTGTTTTAATAAATCTTTAAATTGAGGAGATGCAACAGACAAATGGTTTAATACAATATCAAATTTTAATTGTAAACCAAGTTTTTCTAGAGCCTTTAAATCTTTTTGAGAAACTAAATCTTTATTTAGGTCGTAGTCTATAATTGAAAAACCGCGATCTAAATCACTATTAAAAAAAGTAGGGAGTACATAAAATAGCGAAAATACATTCTTGAATTGAGGCATTTTTAACATGGTAACCATGTCATTTAAATTTGTGCCAATACTATCTGGATATGCATTTAGCATTACTCCATTCGTAATTTTAGAATCTTTAGACATCATTTAATGTTTTATAAAAGTTCTGATAATATGTTAATATTGTCTGGTAATCTGCCCACATTTTGAAGTTTTAAGGCTGCAAGTTGCAAGGCTACCTCTAAACATTTTTCAACAGGTTTATTTTTGATATAAGCAAATAAAAACCCAGACCAAAACGCATCACCTGCTCCTGTTGCATCTTGTACTACATCAATTTTTATAGCTGGTAATTGAATAACTTTATTTCCTTTTTCAGACAAAATAACACCTTTACTCCCTAAGGTTAAACAAACAATATCTACCCCTTCTGAATGGAAAAAATTAAAGATTTCTTGATGAGAAAGTTTTTTCTTAAAAAGTCTAAGCATATCGTCTTCACTTATTTTAACCAAAGGATTAAACTTGCAATAAGCTTTGATTACTTTAAGCGCTTCTTCTTGACTACTCCACAACTTTTTAGCATAATTTACATCAATACTTAGTTTACAGCCTAAATTAAACGCTTCTTCTGCCTTTTTTAAAATGGTTGTTTGTGCAGGTTTTTTGCTTAAAGCAAAACATGTTGTATGATATATATTTGTTTTTGAAAGTAAGTCTATTGAAATTTGGTCTTCTATAATATAAGAATCCGCTTTTCTAAAAGGAATGAAATCAGGTGTACTATCTGTTCTTGAGACAAAAATGACACTTGTAGGTTTGTTTTTGATTTTTTTTACGTGATTAGTATTTACTCCAACCTCATTCAGTCTTTCAAAAATATATTCACCAAAACCATCATTACCAACGGTAGCAACCATAACAGATTTTAACCCTAATCTTGCTGAATTCATAGCAACGTTGGCAGGTGAACCTCCTAAATATCTATGGTAATCTCTTGTGTTGTTAATAAGCACTCCTGTTTGATGACCAATGAAATCAACAAGCACCTCGCCAACGCATAAAATATCTATATCTTTTTTATTATTTTTCAAAACTAATGTAATTGTTAATCGAACAAATTTTAATTAGTTCGAATTTTTTTAATTTACTGTCCATCATTATCTGTGATAACAATATTTTCATCGCTATCATCAGTTTTAGGTTCTTTAAGTCGTAATGCCAATACTCCTGCTATGATAAAAAATATACCTCCAAATAATATGGCATTTACTGCGCTATTATTTAAAAGATTTTTGACCACGGGACCAAATGTTACTGTTTGAATCCCCATAGGAATAACAATCATCATATTTAATATTCCCATATAAACACCACGGCGTTCTTGAGGTACTATTTTAGAAACCATAGAATATGGAATACCCATCATTGCTGCCCAACCTATACCAAATAAAATCATTGGTAAAATAACCAAAAGTGGATCTTGTATATATGGAATACTAATCATTGCAATTCCTGTTAAAAACAAGCTAAACACATATACTTTTTTACCCCCAAACTTTAATGCTAAAGGCACTAGTGCTAGCGCAAATACAATAGTAGATAGATTGTAGGTAGTATTCATTTTTGCTGCTTGACTTAATGCCTCCGAACTATTAAAACCCATACTTTCCTTAAACATTGGAGCAATAAACTGCCAATACACAAATAAAGCATACCATTGAAAAAGATATACCGCAGCTAATTTCCACATAAATTTGGGCATAACTTTTATAGCATCTACAATTTCTAAAAAGGGTGTTTTAATTCTATCCTTAAGAGATAAAGCATTGTGTTTTTTAATATTTTTCAATTCCTGATCAGAAGGCGGAATTTCTGGGGTTTTTAAAACAGACCATAAAATAGTTGAAACCGATAATATTGCTCCAATAAAAAATGAATAATACAACCATTTAGGAATACCGCTAGTAGCTTCAACTGTTTCCGCAACACCAAACCAATCTTGAAAAAGAAAAATTGAAGCGTTAGCCAAAACAATTCCTGCACCAACAAACAAACTTTGCATTTGATAGCCAAAACTTAATTGCTTTGTAGGTAATTTATCACCTACAAAGGCACGATAAGGTTCCATAGCCATATTATTACCTACATCAAGAATCCATAATAAACCAACTGCAAACCAAAGTGCTGGACTAAAAGGAAATGCAAATAAACACAAACTACCAATTATTGCACCAATTAAAAAGAATGGTTTACGCCTTCCCCAACGTGGAGACCATGTTTTGTCTGAAATTGCTCCAATAATAGGTTGCACAATTAAACCTGTTACAGGACCTGCAAGGTTCAGTAAAGGTAAATCTTCATGATGCGCTCCTAAAAATGAAAATATTGGGTTAACAGCTGTTTGTTGTAAACCAAAACTGAATTGAATTCCTAAGAACCCTACGTTCATATTAAAAATTTGCCAAAATGATAAGCTTGGTTTTTTAATTTTCATATTATTTATTTTTAGATGTGGTTAGTTTTAGAAGAAATCCTTGAAAATTGTTGCTATTCATTATAAGTTTATCTTGTAAATCTACAACAGGTAATGATAAGCTTTCAACTGAAATACCTGCATTTTGAAGTTTTAAAAGCATTTCCCTTTGTTTTAACAAGTTTATATCTACATCATAATAAGTAAATTCTATATTTTTCTCTTTTAAATATGCTTTTGTATCTATACAATAATGACAAGTATCACTACCATATACAATTATTTTATTCGTTTTTGTATTCTCTTCTGATATTGAATCAAGCTTTTTAGTTTGACCAAAAGTTACTTGACCTGCCATTAAAGTAATTACTATTGTTAAAATAAAAGTGCGCATATTTTTAAAAATTTAGTTAGGAGTTGAAGTTTAAATATACAAACTCCAACTCCTTTTTTTAACAAAAAAACTTAATTCAATCCTTAAAATTTATATTGTAAAGATACTGTAGAAGAACGACCACTAATTGATCTAGCTCTTACTAAACGATTAGCGCCAAAAGCACCATCTCCATTACCTTCAACTTCTGTAATACCAACGGTATCAAAAATATTATTCATACTTAATACAACAGATAGACCTTCTGTTAGGCCAACTCTTCCTATTAAATTAAAATATGCATATGCTGGCATAACTAATGCGTTATCATCTTGCGCATAAGATTTAGTAGTTCCTAACACGCTTAAAGCTAAACCATGTTGGCTTTCTGTCCCAAAATTATAAGAAGGAGATATGTTGTAAACTAAATCAGCTTGTCTTCTTGGAGTGTTACCTTTATTATCACCACCATCTATTTCTGCTTTTGTATAAGTAAATGAACCATTAAAAGAGAAATTATCTCCAAACGATAATGCAGTTTCTGCTTCTAAACCAATGGCTTTAAATGGATTTCCAACAGATCTATTTAATTCATTACTTAAACCTTCATCTGTATTACTCATAAAACCTGTTAAGTTAAGAACTCCATTTTTAAGTCTTTTCTTATAACCAACTTCAAGTTGAGAAAGTTCATCATATTGTACATCGGCCATTCCAGTGATACCATAATTATTTCTATCTGCAGCTCTTCCAGAAGCACCTGAACTATATCTTGCAAAAACTGCAGCACCTTCATCTAACTTATAGTTAACTCCAGCAGAATATGAAACAAAATTATAGTCATCATTAACAATTTGCCCTGCATTACCTGTTATAATAGGAACAGATTGCTCAATACCTTGAATAACACCATCACCATCATAATCAAAAGCTCCTTGACTTGTTGGTCCTGCTGCGATATTACCATTCACTTTTACATTTTCAAAACGCACACTACCATCAAAATTTAATTTATCGCTTAAATCTGCATCAACAGCAACATATGGAGAATTTACATTATGTACTGTGTTATATTTACGTTGACAACAGTTACCCCAAACTGGTGTTCCGTAAGAGAATTGACCATTTCTGGAAAAACCATCAAAATCGGCTAATCTAGCTTGTCCTTCACCCTTAACTTCAGAAAGGAAAGAATTCCATTGCCATCCAATTTTAGTATTTTGTGTTGCTGTAAATAAACCAGCTGTTACACCTACATTATCACTTAATTTCTTAGATATTTTTACATCACTAAAAAAGTTACTTAAATCATCTACTGAAACATCAAACATATGTATTATTTGAGCTAATCCATTTGATGGATTAAAAGGTTCTCTATTACCATCTGCATAAACTAATGCTCCTGTAGCATTTGAAGCGTCTCTTGCCATGGTTTCCATTTCAGAAACTGTACCAACACCAGCAGTAAATGGAGCAACCCATTCTCCACTATTATTAGAGTATCTAGCTTTACCACTTAGTTTCCAATCTTTTGGCAATTTGAAAGAAAACTCTGCTCCCAACGCCTTAGAAATAGGATTATTACCATTTCTTACATCGTTTATATGTCTTTCACCACTAAAAGGTGAAGTACCAGCACTTTGTTGCAAGTAAGCAGAATGAACCGCATCACTAGTTATATCAAAACCAGGAAGGTTAGAAAATGTTGGGTTTGAATTATCACCTTCTAACTGCATAGGCATTGGTAAATACATTACAGATTTGTCGTTTAAAAACTTAGCATACACACGTACATGTCCGTTTTCAAATGTTTTTGTAAGGTTGGCTTTAAATTGTCCCCCTTTATTTCCTTGGTAACCAACTTCTCTTGGCCCTTCTCCAGTTCTCATAAATCCTCCAATATGGTATGATAATCCATTTCCTAATGGTGTACCATATTCAAAATCTAATCTGCTAGTTTGATAATCTAAACCAAAAGTAGTGGCTAGAGAACCTCCTTCAGTTGAACCTGTTTTACTAATCATGTTAATAATACCGGCTGGTCCATTAGATGTTTGTGTAGATGCAGAACCTCCTCTAATAGCTTCAACTCTACCAATGTTAGAATCAATCCTTAGGAAGTTATCTGAATTTCCAAAAGATGTATCTCCAAATAAGTTTAACGGTAAACCATCTTCTTGAATTTGGAAATATCTTGATCCACCAGAAGAAATTGGAACACCGCGAACATTAAAGTTAGCATTACCCTCACCTCCTGAAGATTCCGCACGTATTCCAGGTATATTTCTAAAAAGCTCACCAGAACTTCGTGGAGAAGCTTGCTCAATTAATTTAGCATTCATTGTAGAAACAGAAACACTAGATGCTAATTTTGATTTTGGGTTTACAACCCCTGTTACAACAATTTCATTTAATGATTGCGCATCTTCTATCAGGGTAATATTAACTGAAATATCTGCACCCTGTATTGTTACACTTATAGAAAAATTCTTAAAACCCATATAAGTTGCGGTCAAATTATATGTTCCGTTTTCAACATTATTAATAGCGTAGTTACCATCAAAATCGGTTACTGCACCAATTTTTGTACCATCTAAGATAACATTCACACCAGGTAAAGGTGCTCCAGCTTGATCATTAATTGTTCCTGTAATTGAGTTTTGTGCTAAAAATGTACTTACATATAGTAGCATTGTAATCAATAAAATTCCATTTTTTTTAATTGTGTTCATTTTACTAGATTTAAGTTTTAAATAATTTTTTGAGTTAATTCTATATATTTTAAGGTTAATTTTGGACTAATTTAAAGTACAATCAACTTATTTAAATTATTTTTTTATCGAAAACGTTTTCGATTTTACCGAAAACGTTTTCGATTTAGTTTTTTTATTATTATTTTAGTTTTTTTATTGACCATATTTATGAAGCCCGTAACATTAAAAGAAATAGCAGAACAATTAAATATATCTATTACTACTGTTTCAAAAGCCTTAAAAGATTATCCCGATGTAAGTAAAAAAACCAAAGGATTAGTAAAAGAATTGGCAAAAACATTAAACTATAAACCCAATACTTTTGCTGTTAACCTAAGAACGAAAGAATCTAAAACTATTGGATTGATAATACCCGAAATTGTTCACCATTTTTTTTCAAACGTAATTAAAGGTATTATTTCGCAGGCAGAAAAAAAAGGGTATTTGGTTATCATTCTTCAATCGAATGAATCTTATGAGTTAGAAAAAAAACAAATAGACTTATTATTAAGTCAGCGGGTTGATGGCATACTTATATCTTTGGCAAATGGAACAGCAAACTTTAATCACTTAAACGACGTTTTAGCTCAAGATAAACCTTTAGTAATGTTTGATAAGATTGCTAGAATAGTAAAATGTTCTAAAGTTATTATTGATGATAGAAAAGCGGCTTACATAGCTACACAACATTTAATAGATATAGGTTGTAAACGAATTGCTCATTTTAGGGGAGCGCTTTTACCCCAAAATTCCATTGATAGATTTCTTGGTTATAAAAAGGCATTATTAGACAATAATATACTTTACGACCCATCTTTAGTTTATATATGTGAATGTGGAGATATGAGTTTTAATGAAGGTCAAAAAAATGCAGCACAATTACTGAAAGACCATAAGGATGTAGATGGTATTTTTATTAATACCGATTTAGTTGCTATTGGTGCTATGACGGAATTTAACAAACGAGGTATCAAAATCCCAGAAGATATTAGTATTGTTGGGTTTAGTAATTGGTTTATGTCCTCAGTGATTTCTCCAACTTTAACAACAATAGATCAACCGGGTTACAAAATGGGAAAAACAGCTTTTAAACAGCTTTATAAAGAAATTAAAGCAATTAAAAATAAGAAGCCAATTGTACCTAAAATTATTACACTTGAAACATCACTAATTAAAAGAGAATCTACTAAACTAATTTAAAAATTCAGCATTAAAGATAGCCTTTATTAAATGTTCTTAGTGTAAATTTTATTTTTTAATCTGAGGTTTAGATACTTCAATTAGTTAAAACCTTCTTTTAAATTGTATCCTATATTACCCTTTAAAATAACAGCTTTAAGAATAAATTCATAAACCAAATCTATAGCCTAAAAACTCATCATCTCTGTTTTTGTAATTTGATTATCTAAAAAAGCCACCTCAAATTAATGAAATGGCTTTTAGTTATTTTAAATTGTATCTTATTTTTTAATTATCCTTTTTTTATTACTAAAGGAATCATATAATGTCGATCTTTTATTCCAGGATTTGAAATAGTTTTATGGTTTAAATTTTCTCGAATATATTTTAGTACATCACTATCTGTTGAATTTACCTTTAATACAATAATTTCATCTGTTGAATCAAATGTAAACACTATTTCTACAGTGATATCTTCATTAACATGAAAATCAGTTACATCTAATAATTTTTGAATTTGACTTCTAATGTTTTTATCAGATTCATCTGGGTTT
>CBDUKG010000096.1:0-8998 GCA_965367745.1 uncultured Flavobacteriaceae bacterium
AGCTTTAACAAGCATATCTTCTATATTTATTCCATTGTGATCTTTTAGTACTTGAAAAGTTTACAGATATTAATCTTGGTTTGTTTTCTGTTGCTGTTTTTTGATTTAAAGTTGTCATAATTGTATGTTTTATTTTGTTAGTATATTTAATAGACGGACGTTTTAAGAAGTTGTTACAGTACTATGTAAAACAAAGTACTATTTAACATATTTTTAACAAGTGCAAAATTTAATACGGAGTAAATTAAAAAAACCTATTAAATATTTCTATTCAATAGGTTTCCTGTTGTAATAAGAGTAAAGGCTTTTAAGTTATATCTAGCCAATACCTTATCAAACTATCTTAATCTTATAAATATAATTAAGACTATTCTTTAAATATAACTAAAATTAAATAGAATCCCTAAAAAGATTAAGATAAATTTAAATTCATTCATAATTATTTAATGTTAGTTACATTATATAAACTGATAAAAAAAACCTATTACATTATTGTAATAGGTTTCAAATAATGAATATTAATTAGAAGGTAAAAATAAACACAAACAAAATTAACTCCTCTTTTTAGAATAAAATTTTCTACGTGCAGGTTTATTTGCAGAGTCAGCCTCTCTTGGTTTATGCTCCGCTCTACGCTTGGCTTTTTTACGTTGATTTTTATTAGGTTTTTGAACTAAAGGCACTTCTTCATTTTCATCTAATGGAAAAGGATGCTCTTCAATTAAAGGAATTTGTTGATTTATTAATTTCTGAATATCTTTTAAATATGCTTTTTCTTCTTGGTTACAAAAAGACAATGCAATTCCACTTGCTTTTGCACGACCCGTTCTACCAATTCTATGAACATAGGTTTCTGGAATATTAGGTAAATCGTAATTAATTACTAAACTTAATTCTTCAACATCAATACCTCTAGCGGCAATATCTGTTGCAATTAATATATTTAATTCTCCTTTTTTAAAGTTTCCTAAAGCTCTTTGACGCGCTCCTTGAGATTTATTTCCGTGTATTGCTGCCGATTTTATGTGTGCTTTTGTTAACAAACGTACAATTTTATCAGCTCCGTGTTTTGTTCTAGAAAATACCAAAATTGAAGCATCTGGATTTTCCTCTATTAAATGAATTAATAATTTTGTTTTATTGGGTTTACTCACAAAATAAACAGCTTGTTCTACTTTTTCTGCTGTAGCTTGTTTTGGTTTTATGGTAACTCTTTCATAATCACCAAGAATTTTTGTTGAAAGTTCAGCAATTGCCGGAGGCATTGTTGCTGAAAAGAAAAGTGATTGTCTTTTAAAAGGTAGTTTTGCAATAATTTTTTTAATATCGTGGATAAAACCCATATCCAACATTTGGTCTGCTTCGTCTAATACAAAATATTTAATGTCTTGTAAACTAATAAAACCTTGTGAAATTAAATCTAACAATCTACCAGGAGTTGCCACTAAAATATCGGTTCCTCTTCTTAAAGCATCGGTTTGTCCACCTTGCTTTACACCACCAAAAATAACCACATTTTTAAGTCCCGTGTATTTTCCATAACTGGTAATACTTTCGTTAATTTGTATGGCTAATTCTCTAGTTGGAGTTACTATTAACGATTTTATTTTTCGTTTTCCTTTAGAATCTCCTTTACTGTTATATAAGTGCTGTAAAATTGGTATTGTAAAAGCAGCTGTTTTACCCGTACCTGTTTGTGCACAACCTAGTAAATCTTTTCTATGTAATAATATTGGAATTGCTTGTTCCTGAATTGGTGTTGGATGTGTATAACCTTCTTCTTGGAGCGCTTTTAAAATTGGCTCTATAATTTTTAAATCTTTAAATGTCATTTGTTTTTTATAAGTTGGCAAAGGTACACTATTAGTTTTAATGTGAATTTTTAGGCAAGAATCAGCTAAAAATGGTATTTCTATCGATTTCGTTAATTAATTAAATATCAGTATTATTAAATAGCAAGAATACTTAAGTTTGCCAATATTTTTATAAAAACACACATGAGTTACCAATTAATTTGTACTGATATAGATGGTACATTGTTAAATAAAGACAGAGCATTATCTAAAACTACTATAGAACAGGTACAACGTGTGTCGTCTATTCCATTTGTATTAATATCATCTCGAATGCCAAATGGAATGCGTCATTTACAAAGAGAATTTAACAATGAAAAAACACCCTTAGTTGCGTATAATGGTGGTTTAGTTTTAAATAATAATAAAGTTTTACATTCTACATTTATTAAAAATAGTGTGTTGGCAGAAATAATTAACCAATGCACACATACTTCTATACATTTAAGTTTGTTTCATGCAGATGAATGGTATGTTCCAGCAATGGATTATTGGGCAAAAAGAGAAGAAAATAATACCAAAGTAACTCCTGTTGTAAAATCTAATGTTGAAGTTTTAGATGCTTGGAATATTGAAGGAAAAGGTGCGCATAAAATAATGTGTATGGGCGATGAAACCGAAATTGATATTTTGTATAAATCGTTAGAAAAGAATTTTTCTAATGAAATACTATTGTATCGTTCTAAGGAAACTTATATTGAAATTTCACATAAAGATATTTCTAAAAAAACTGCTATTGATGTTCTTTTAAAACATTGCTATCCAACGCTTTCAATGGATAATGTAGTTGCTTTTGGTGATAATTACAACGATATTGAAATGTTAAAAGCCGTAGGTTTAGGTGTTGCTGTAGGAAATGCTAACTATGAAGTTTTAAAAGTTGCTGACGCAGTAACCGATACTAATAAAAATGATGGTGTTGCAAAAGCAATTAAAGAATATTTTTAGTTAAACTAGCTTGTTAATTTTAGCATATTGCAATAAAATAACTGTTTTAGCATCACAAATTTTACCTGTTGAAATTAGTTTCAAACTTTCTTCAAAATCAAATTCTAATACTTCAATTTCTTCGGTTTCTGCTTCTAAACCGCCACCTTCAGAAATTTTCATAGCATCAGAATATTCTGCAATAAAATAATGAATTTTCTCTGTTACAGCTCCTGGAGTTGAGTAAATTTCAAAAACTTTTGTTGGATTGTTAATTTTATATCCTGTTTCTTCTTCAGCTTCATTTTTTATACATGTAATTGGATCTTGCGCATCTAATAAACCAGCACAAACTTCTAACATCATTCCATCATCGTTTCCATTTAAATAACTTGGCATTCTAAATTGTTTGGTAAGAATTATTGTCTTTTTTAATGGATTGTATAATAAAACACAAGCACCATCTCCTCTATCGTAACATTCTCTACTTTGATTTTGCCAAGAACCTTCTTTTGTCTTAAAATCAAAATTTATTTTATCCAATTTATAATGATCGTTCGCTAAAGTTTTAACATTATTTATTTTAATTTTTGGATTATTCATAGATTAATTTTTAAGCATTGAAATATGCGGAATTCCATCTTCTAAATAACCATCTCCTATTTGACTAAAACCTAAAGAATTGTAAAACTTTCTTAAATAAGTTTGAGCTGAAATTTTTATAGTAGTTTCATTAAAATAAGTTGAAATTGCTTCAATTGAAGATTTCATAATGGAATATCCATACTTAAATTTTCGTTCCTTTTCTGCAACCACCACTCTACCAATACTGGCTTCATTAAAATAATCACCTGGTTTAAAAACTCTCGTATATGCAATAATTCTATTGTTTTTAACACCTAAAACATGGATTGCTTTTTGATCTTTATAATCTATATCCTGGTAAACACATTCTTGTTCTACTACAAAAACTTCGCTTCGTAATTGTAAAATTTGATAGAGTTCTTCTTTTGTTAATTCAGTATAGGTTTTAACTTGAATTTGAAGCATAATTATTCTTGATTTATTAAATCTTTTTTATCGTCTCTGATAAATTCTGGTTGAAAATTACAGTGATTTATTTGAAATTTTTTAAGTAGATTTTGTTCAATTTTTTCGCAAATTATGTCGAATTCTGAAAGTTTTATATCTTCAGTAAACTCTATATGCGCTTCTAAATGACTTCCTTCATCGTTTAACTGCCAAATATGAACGTGGTGAATATTTTTTATCCCTTTTACTTTTAAAACTTCATGTGCAACATCATCAATTTTAATATGTTCTGGTGCAAATAACATTAATATTCGAATCGATTTTAATAGTATTTCCCAACTTATATAAATTAAATAAATTGAAATGAGCAACGTTAACATCGCATCGATCCAATAGATTTGATAATATTTCATTAATAAACCACCAATAAAAACGGCCACAGATGTTAACATATCAACTAGTAAATGTAAATAAGCCGATTTCATATTAATATTATGTGCAGCATCTTTTTTAAGTAAAAGCACACTAAAACCGTTTGCTAAAATTCCTAAAAGTGCTAACCAAATAACTAAATCAGATTTAATTTCTACGGTATCATTAAAACGTATAATAGCTTCATATCCTAAAAATAAACCTACAATAATTAACGAAGTTGCATTAATAAATGCTGCAATAATCTCGGCACGTTTATAACCAAAAGTAGATGTTTTAGTACGTTTCTTTCTATGTGCAAGTAAATTAGCTACATAACTGATAATTAAAGAAATAACATCTGAAAAATTATGAACTGCATCAGAAATTAAAGCTAAACTTCCAGAAATAAATCCACCTATTAGTTGTGCAATTGTAATAATAATATTTAATACAATTGAAATTAGTAAATTTTTACCCGTTATTGTTGGGTGATGATGTCCGTGATTATGCCCCATTTTAATTACTAATTGATTAACAACATTTAGTTGGTATTTTAGCTACTCTATTTTGATGTCTTCCTCCTTCAAAAGGAGTATTTAAAAATATTTCTACAAAACCTAAAGCTTGTTGTAATGAAACAAAACGAGCTGGAATACTTAGTATATTTGAATTGTTATGTAAACGTGTAAGTTCAACCAATTCATTATTCCAACAAAGCGCAGCACGGATTCCTTGGTGTTTATTAGCTGTCATTTGTGCACCATTGCCACTTCCACAAATAATAATTCCAAAGGTAGCTTCTCCACTTTCTACAGCATTTGCTACTGGATGAATGGCATCTGGATAATCCATACTATCATTTGAATCGGTTCCAAAGTTTAAAACTTTTATACCTTTACTTTCTAAAAGTTTAATAATTTCGAATTTATAAGCTGTTCCTGCGTGATCGTTACCAATTGCAATTACCATAATTATTATTATTGTTAATAAGTTAGATTGCAAAAGTACAAATTCACGCTTATTAACAGTAAAAAAAGTAATTGTTAATAGTTTTTTTTAAAAGATTGATTTACAATAGCTTTAAATTTTACTAAGAATGTGAATAAGTTTATACTTAAAAAAGAAAACTATTTTTTGATATGTAAATTAAAAAAGCTAATACTAAAATGTACTTTTAATCACCAAATTTATTTATCGATTTTTAATATTGAGTTATAAACATTTTTTAACCTGTTATAAACATTTTTTAAGTGAAATGTTATTCAATAAACTAGTCAATTAACCATATTAACACACTGTTGATAACCTATATAATTTCATTGATTTTTAAGCTATTAAAAATATATAACTTGTTAGTTGTTTTTAATAAGTGATATTTCAAAATTAAAATTCAATTAGTTATTGTAGATATTAACAGACTATAATAACAAACATTTTTTTTATAAATTTTTAAAATTCTTTTTTATAATATATATATATGTTGATAACATTCATTAAAAATCAATATTATAGTTTACAAAAATAAAGTTTAATTTTATTTAGTAGTTTATTGAATTAAAATAAGAGTGGATTTTAAATAGTTTTAAACTATTTATTGTAAATCTATTATTATAACTTAATAGAAAGTTTTAAAACGTTA
Source organism: uncultured Flavobacteriaceae bacterium (assembly GCA_965367745.1). GTDB lineage: Bacteria > Bacteroidota > Bacteroidia > Flavobacteriales > Flavobacteriaceae > Lutibacter. The sequence continues at coordinate 5,866 of CBDUKG010000096.1, forward strand.
GTTGGTAACGTAACTGTTTCTATACTATCTTCTGAAGCAAAAGAACTATTAATACTTTTTACAGTGAAGAAAATTCCTATAAAAAATATAAGTAGAAATAAGATAATTATTTTATACAATCGTTTCATTAATATGATGTTCTATACTTATAAAGACGTAATAACTTCGGTTTTGTTACAAAAAAATTAAGAAAATTTTAACTTTTGTTAGTTGGGTACAATAAAAGAGAGTGCCTTTGGAAGTAATTTTACTATAAAATTTCCAGACCCAATCAACTCTCCATCTGCTTGAATATAAGTATCTTGCTTATCTAAAACTTTAATTTCTAGTTGATTGCTTTTATAATTTTCAACAATTTTATTTTCAACAATTTTTCCATTAAACAATCCAGGAATATTAGCAATAATTTGAAATAAGGTAATGTTTTTTACAAACGAAATATCAAAAAGACCATCTGTAGGATTCGGATTTTTAGTTAATTGCATTCCTCCAGCGCAATACTCACAAATTCCAATAAATAATAACAACGTCTTACTTTTTAATACAGTTGAATTAAAAGTAATTTCAAGTAACGGTTTTTTATAACTAAATAAACTAACTAAAGCACCTGATAAATATGCTAGAGAACCTAAATTTTTAAACTTATGAACTTTATTTACAACAAAACCATCAAACCCAATTCCTGCTAAATTATTAAAGTAAAAAACTTTATTTTCAGGTATCAATGTAATTTTTCCAATATCTTGCTTTTTGGTATGCTCCGCTTTTATTATTTTAATAGCTTCTTTGTAATCTTTAGAAATTGAATAGGTTTTAACCCAATCGTTACCGGTTCCAATTGGTATAATTCCTATTTTTATTTCTGAAATATTTTTAGTATTTAAACTTAAAACACCGTTTACTATTGCGTGTAAAGTACCATCACCTCCAACACAAATAAATTTTTTAAAACCTTTATTTATAGCATTTTGTACTAAAGTTTCAGCGTGGTATTTATGGGTGGTTATGGTAAATTCAAAATTAAATTGTTGTTGTTTTAATTCATTAAAAATTAAAGGCCATTTCTTTTTAGAAGCTCCGTTACCTGAAGTAGGATTTACAATAACAAACCAATTTTTATTCATTTAAAATATCTTAAAAACGTACCAAAATACAAATTGTTATTTATATAACTTATTATTAACTTACTAGAAGTCTATTTATTTGTACTTTTGGTCTCAATAAAATAAAAATAAATGTCGAAGAGAAAATCGAATTACAAAAAGAAAGGAAACATTATCAAGGATTTAACAAGAAAAATATTACAACTTTTAAATCAGGATGGTAATACTTTAAATTACAAACAAATTGCTGCAAAATTAGATATTACAGATGCTAATGGACGCAATCAAATAATTCAAAAGTTAGAAGAATTAAAAGGACAACAAAAGGTTGATGAAGTTGAAAGAGGAAAGTTTAAAGTTGTTCCAAAAGATAAATATTACACAGGCGTTTTAGACGCTACTACAAACGGAAATGCTTATTTTGTTTGCGATGAATTAGAGCATGATATTTACATACCAGCTCGTAATTTAAACAGAGCTTTAGATAAAGATACCGTTAAAATTTACTTATACAATCGTAGAAATAGTAAAAAAGAAGAAGGAGATGTTGTTGAGATTATAAAACGCGCAAAAACCGAATTTGTTGGTGTATTACAATTAAATAAAAACTTTGGTTTTTTAGTTGCTGATGATATAAAAATGTATGCGGATTTATTCATTCCAAAAAACAAATTAAAGGGTGCTGAAGATGGAGTAAAAGTATTAGCAAAAATGACCGATTGGCCTGGAAATTCTAAAAATCCGTTTGGTGAAGTTATAGAAATTTTAGGAATGCCAGGAGATCACGAAACTGAAATTCATTCTATATTATTAGAATATGGTTTACCTTATAAATTTCCTGAAAATGTAGAGGCTGAAGCTGAAAAAATTTCTTTTGAAATTACTGAGCAAGAAATTGCAAAACGTAGGGATATGCGTAAAGATTTAACTTTTACTATAGATCCAAAAGATGCAAAAGATTTTGATGATGCCTTATCTTTTACGGTATTAGAAAATGGAAACTACGAAATAGGAATCCATATTGCAGATGTTTCACATTATGTGCAAGAAAATACTATTTTAGAAGATGAAGCTTACCACAGAGCAACTTCAGTTTATTTGGTAGATAGAGTAGTACCAATGTTACCAGAAGTTTTGTCTAATGGTGTGTGTTCTTTGCGTCCAAATGAAGAAAAATTAACTTTTTCTGCTGTTTTTGAAATGAATGAAAAAGGCCATGTTTTAAAAGAATGGTTTGGTAGAACTATAACTTATTCTGATAAACGTTTTGCCTATGAAGAAGCGCAAGAAATTATTGAAACAAAAGAAAATAAAGTTTCAGCAGATATATCAATTACAGGTGAAAGTTATACAGTAGCACCAGAAATAGTTACTGCTATTTTAAAATTAGATAAACTTGCAAAAATAATGCGTAAAAAGCGTTTACAGCAAGGTGCAATTACTTTTGATAGAGTAGAAGTTAAATTTAATTTAAATGAAAAGTCAGAGCCAATAGGTGTATTTTTTAAAGAATCTAAAGATGCTAACAAACTAATTGAAGAATTTATGTTGTTAGCAAACCGAAAAGTGGCTGAATTTATTGGAACAAAAAAAGGTGTTCCAAGTAAAAATACGTTCATTTATAGAATTCATGATGAACCTGATGAAGATAAATTAATGTCGCTTCAAACTATTGTAAGTAAGTTTGGTTATAAAAATAAAATTGACTTAAAAAATAAGCAAACAACTTCTTCTTCATTAAATCAATTATTACAAGATGTGCATGGTAAAGGTGAAGCAAATCTTATTGAAACTTTAGCGGTGCGTTCTATGAGTAAAGCTGTTTATACAACCGATAATATTGGACATTATGGTTTAGCATTTGATTATTACAGTCATTTTACATCGCCAATTCGTCGTTATCCAGATGTAATGACACACCGTTTATTACAACACTATTTAGAAGGTGGAAAATCGCCAAAAGCCGAAGGGTATGAAGAGAAATGTAAGCATGCATCTGAACAAGAATATATGGCTTCAAAAGCAGAACG
>CBDUKG010000097.1:0-8990 GCA_965367745.1 uncultured Flavobacteriaceae bacterium
AAATTAATGCAAAACAGAATTAATAAAGTTTTAATAGTTTGTTCTAATTACGATTATTATATGCTTGAAGAAGATGGAAGAATTGACGAGCGTATTTTTAACGAATATACGTCGTTAAATTTAAGATATCCCCCAAGTTTTATACATGCAAATTCTTCAAGAAGGGCTATTAAAATGTTAGCTTCAGATAAAATTGATATTGTAATTACTTGGTTAGATATTGGTAACTATAAAGCTTTCGAAACCTCTAAAAAAATTAAAGAAGCTTTTCCTGATGTGCCCATTGCGGCATTAAGCCATTACTCTTCAGAACTAAGAAGCAAGCTGCAAAAAGGAAATACAGGAATTATAGATTTTGTTTTTCATTGGAATGGAAATGTAGATATTTTTTTAGCCATTATAAAATTAACGGAAGACCGAATGAATGCCGAAAGAGATATTAATGATATAGGTGTTAAAGCTATATTGTTAGTAGAAGACTCTTTAAAATTTTATTCAAGATATATACCATTAATTTACAAAGTTATATTAAAACAAACTCAGGCATTTATGTCTGAAGGTTTAAATGAACACAGAAAAATGTTATTAATGCGTGGTAGACCTAAAATTTTGTTAGCCACAACTTTTGAAGAAGGTATAAGTTTGTTTAATAATTATAGAAATAATTTATTAGGTGTAATATCAGATGTTAATTACTTTAAAGACGGAGTTCGGAATAAAGAAGCCGGATTTTTATTTTTAGATTATGTTAGAAGTTTTAAGCGCTATTTTCCATTCTTAATTCAATCATCAGATGCTAATAACGAAAAACGAGCTTTGGAACTCAATGGAAAATTTTTATACAAACATTCCGAAACTTTAGGTGTAGATATTAAAAATTATATTGCAAAGTATTTTTCTTTTGGAAATTTTGAATTTTGGGATCCAACGCAAATGAAGGTATTAGCAGTTGTAAAGGATTTAACCGAATTTCAAAAAGCATTGCATATTGTAAGTGAAGATTGCTTGGCATATCATGCCAAAAGAAGCGAATTTTCAAAATGGTTAAAATCAAGAGCGCTTTTCCCATTAGCTGATTTATTTAGCAATGTAGAATTTGATGATTTTGAAAATAAATATCAAATAAGAGATTTTTTAATAAGCTCTATTAATGTGTATAGAGTCTATAGATCAAGAGGTGTAATTGTAAAATTTGATAAACGTAAATACGATGAGTTTGTAGGGTTTGCAAGAATTGGAGAAGGCGCCTTAGGAGGTAAAGGAAGAGGTTTAGCTTTTATAGATTCCTTTTTAAAAAGAAATAATTTATTTAACAAATACGAAAACGTTAGTATTACCATACCAAGAACGGTAGTAATAAGTACCGAAGTTTTTGATCAATTTATAGAAACACATAAACTAATTAAATTTGTAGCAAAATGCTCTAATGATGAAGAGATATTAAATGAATTTATTTCAAAAGACCTTCCGGAATGGGCAGTTAAAGATGTTCGAGCATTTTTAAAAACTACCAAATCTCCCATTGCCATACGTTCATCAAGTATGTTAGAAGATTCTAACTATCAGCCTTTTGCAGGGATTTTTGCAACCTATATGGTTCCGAATTCAGAAATTAGTAAAATGGTTGAAATGGTTTCTAATGCAATTAAATCTGTTATTGCTTCCGCATTTTTCCAAAGCAGTAAATTATATTTAAAAGCGACATCACACACCATTGAAGAGGATAAAATGGCTGTAATTTTACAAGAAGTTATTGGAAAACAATACCAAGATGTATATTATCCAAATATTTCTGGAGTGGCGCGTTCAATTAATTTTTATCCAATAGGAGATGAAAAGCCGCAAGAAGGAATTGCCAATATAGCTTTAGGTTTAGGCGAAATAATTGTAGGCGGCGGACAAACCTTGCGTTTTTCACCTTTTCATCCAAAAAAAATATTACAACTATCCTCTCCAGGTTCAACACAGAGAGATACACAGCAGTATTTTTATGGTTTAGATATAGATCCAAATAGTTATAAAGTTTCAACATCTGAAGCAATTAATAAAAAGAAAGTAACCATTAGAAATGCAGAAAATCATGGTTCATTAAAATTTGTAGCATCAACATACGATTTGCAAAATAATATGATTAGACCAGGCGTAATGCACGATGGGATTCGTGTAATTTCGTTTGATAATATATTAAAATACAACACTTTTCCCTTGCCAGAAATTTTAAAAGAACTGTTACGAATTGGACAACGAGAAATGAGAAATCCAATAGAAATAGAGTTTGCTGTGAAGCTCGATGTTCCAGCAGGAAAGCCAAAAGAATTTAGTTTTTTACAGATAAGACCTATTATAGAAAGTATAGAAACTGTTAGTAAGTTACCTAAAGATTTTGAACTTTCAGATACAATTATTTATTCCGAATCTGCTTTAGGAAACGGAAAATATGAAAATATTTACGATGTTGTTTATGTAAAGCCAGAAACCTTTAATTCTGCTAATACCAGAGAAATTGCAATGGCGGTTGAAGAAATTAACAAAAAATTTGTAGCAAGCGATAAAAAATATATTTTGATTGGACCTGGGCGCTGGGGCTCAAGCGATCCTTGGTTGGGAATTCCAGTAATTTGGCCACAAATTTCTGCTGCAAAAATAATTGTAGAATCTGGTTTAAATAATTTTAGAATTGACCCGAGTCAGGGAACTCATTTTTTTCAAAATTTGACATCATTTAAAGTAGGTTATTTAACAATAAACCCGTTTATAAATGATGGTTTTTTTGATGTAGATTATTTGAATAAACACGAAGCTGTTTTTGAAGATGCTTATTTAAGACATATTTGTTTTAAAAAACCACTTACAGTTATTATTGAAGGTAAATATAATAAAGCAGCTATTTTTAAAGAAGGTTTACCAGTGCAAGAAACAAGTACAATAATGGAAGATTCCATTGAAGAATTACCTCCAGATGGATTTATGTAAAAATGTGTATTTGACAAAAAATAGACTTAAAATATGTAAAATAATTTCAAATTAATAAAAAAAGTATAAATTAATAATAAATGTTAAAAATATCAATAAAAATGTTACTTGAAATTCAATTTTAAATATGTATTTTTGTTCTTATTTTTTATTTTATAAACAGTTATAAATTATGTCATTATGAATGTAAAAGAAATTTTAACAAATTTGGAAACTAAACACCCTGGCGAAAAGGAATATTTGCAGGCTGTTCATGAAGTTTTAGAGTCTATTGAGACTATATATAATGAAAATCCACAGTACGAGGCAGCTAAAATAATAGAACGTTTAGTAGAGCCAGATAGAATTTTAACATTTAGAATTTCTTGGATTGATGATGCAGGAAATGTTCAAGTTAATTTAGGTCATAGAGTACAATTTAACAATGCAATAGGTCCTTATAAAGGAGGTATACGTTTACACCCTAGTGTAAATTTAAGTATCTTAAAGTTTTTAGGATTTGAGCAAATATTTAAAAACGCCCTTACCACATTGCCAATGGGAGGTGGAAAAGGAGGCTCAGATTTTAACCCAAAAGGAAAATCGGACACAGAAATTATGCGTTTTTGCCAAGCATTTATGCTAGAACTATGGAAATTTATTGGACCAAGTACAGATGTGCCAGCTGGAGATATTGGAACAGGTGGTAGAGAAATAGGATTTATGTACGGAATGTATAAAAAACTACAACAAGAAAACTCCGGAGTTTTTACAGGTAAAGGTTTAAATTGGGGAGGAAGCTTAATAAGACCAGAAGCAACAGGTTTTGGTGGAGTTTACTTCACTAAAGAAATGTTAGATACTAAAAACGATACTTTTGAAGGCAAAACAATTGCCCTTTCTGGTTTCGGAAACGTAACTTGGGGTGTTGCTTTAAAAATTACAGAACTGGGCGGAAAAGTGCTTACAATCTCTGGACCAGATGGATATATTTATGACGAAAAAGGATTAGATGCTGATAAAATTAATTACTTATTACAATTAAGAGCTTCTAATAATGATATTGTTTCTCCGTATGCTGATGAATTTCCTGAAGCTAAATTTTATCCAGGGGAAAAACCTTGGGGAGTAAAATGTGATATTGCAATGCCTTGTGCAATTCAAAATGAATTGAATGGAGAAGATGCAGAAAAACTTGTTGCTAATGGCGTACAATATGTAGCCGAAGTTTCAAATATGGGTTGCACCCCTGAAGCTGTTGATGTATTTCATAATGCTAAAATTTTATATGGACCAGGAAAAGCAGTAAATGCTGGTGGTGTTGGAGTTTCTGGGTTAGAAATGTCTCAAAATGCGATGAAATTAAACTGGACAAAAGAAGAGGTTGATGAAAAACTACATCAAATAATGCATTCTATTCATACAGCTTGTTTAAAATACGGAACAGAAGAAGATGGTTACATAAATTACGTAAAAGGAGCAAATATTGCTGGTTTTATTAAAGTAGCTGACTCTATGTTAGATTTAGGTGTTATTTAAATTAAAGTTTATATAAGGTTTAAAAGGGTTGCTAATTAGCAACCCTTTTCTTTTTACCTTTGTTTTAAAATGGAAGAAGAAATTACATATCGCAAAATAATTCATATTGATATGGATGCGTTTTATGCTTCCGTTGAGCAATTGGACAATCCAGAACTAAGAGGCAAACCGATTGCTGTTGGTGGAGGAAGTGAACGAGGTGTTGTTTCTGCTGCTAGTTATGAAGCACGTAAATTTGGTGTGCGTTCTGCAATGAGTGGAATTGTTGCTCGAAAAAACTGCCCACACTTGATTTTTGTGAAACCTCGATTTGAACGATATAAAGAAATTTCAAAAAAAATTAGAAGTATATTTTATGAATATACCGATTTGGTAGAGCCACTTTCATTAGATGAAGCGTATTTAGATGTAACCGAAAATAAAAAAGGAAATCCCTCGGCTAGTTTAATAGCAAAAGAAATTAGACAACGAATTTTTGATGAATTGCATTTAAATGCTTCCGCAGGTATTTCAAGCAGCAAATTTATTGCCAAAATTGCTTCTGATATAAATAAACCTAACGGACAAAAAACAATTCCTCCAGAAGAAATAATACCTTTTTTAGAAGAATTACCAATAAAAAAATTCTTTGGAATTGGAAAAGTTACTGCTGCAAAAATGTACAATCTGGGTATTTTTAAGGGAAGCGATTTAAAAACTAAAAGTGAAGCGTTTTTAACCCAACATTTTAAAAGTTCAGGGTTGCATTATTTCAATATTGTTAGAGGAATTCATAATAGTAAAGTGAAACCAAACCGAGAACGAAAATCTGTTGCTGCTGAACATACTTTTAATGTAAATTTAACCTCCGAAATTTTTATGATGGAGAAGTTAGAACAAATTTCAGGAGAACTAGAAGAACGTTTACAAAAGGCCAAAGTTTCAGGAAAAACAGTTACCTTAAAAATTAAATATAGCGATTTTAAAACCCAAACACGTAGTAAAACATTACCGTATTTTATTAAAGAAAAAGCGGTTTTATTAAATACGGTTAAAGAGTTACTTTACCAAGAAAAGGTGTTAAACTCTGTTCGTTTACTAGGTATTTCAGTCACTAATTTAAACATTCACTTTAAAAATAAACCAGAAAAGCCTATAAACATTCAATTTAAATTTGAGTTTTAAAATTGTTTCTAAATCAACTTACTTAAAAGGTAAGCTAATTTTATACGTGAATAATAGCTAACGCTTCTATTAAAGGTTCATTATTAAAACGAAGCAATAGTTGCGCAATTGCTATGGTGTCTTTTTCGCAATAGGTTACAATACGTGCTATATTCTTTTCTTTGTAGTAAACACCTCCCACTTCACTTCCGTTAATATCATCTTTTGGTGAAGGAATATTTAATATAGAAGTTAATAACTTTAAAGATGTATAATGTTTATAATCACCAAATTTCCATAATTCCATGGTATCTAAATGTGGAATCTCCCAAGGTTTTTTGCCAAATAAATTCAGTTTTTCTGGTAACTTAATTTGATGAATAATCATGCGTCGTGCAATGTATGGGAAATCAAATTCTTTACCGTTATGGGCGCATAATAAATGCGCTGGTTTATTAAAGTGAAGGTCTAATAAGTTTTTAAAATCTTCTAAAATTTTAACTTCATCTCCAAAAAAAGAGGTGACTCTAAATTTACGATCTGGAGTTTTAAAATTAATAAAATACCCTACCGAAATACAAACAATTTTGCCAAATTCGGCCCATATTCCAGCCTTTTCATAAAATTCCTCAGGTGTTTGTTCTTCTTTACGTTGGTATTGAGTTTTTAAAGCAAAAAGTTCTTGTTTTTCTTCAGATAAGTCGTTGTAAAACTCAGTTTCAGGTACAGTTTCTATATCTAAAAACAATACGTTTTCAAAATTAATTTTTGTATTCATAGCTTTATTTTAAACCTAAATATAATAAAAAAATCATTCCTGGAATTGGAATGATTTTAAAAAAATATTATTTAAGCGAGTAACTGCTAATTAATTAAAAGCTTTCTAACTGAAACTTTTTCATCTTCTTCAACTTGAACTAAATACAATCCTGTACTTAAATTTTGCACATTAATTACCTCATTAGAACGAACTGTTTTGTTATAAACCACACTTCCTAATATTGAATAAATAACAACATTCTTATCTAATGAATTTTTAGTTGAGATTGAAATCTTCCCATTTCTAACTGGGTTTGGATAGATATTGAAATCTTCTATTTGATCTTTAGTTATTGAAAGCGATTTTTGTGAAGTAGGATTCCCTTGTGTTGGCGGAGCAATTGTCCAGCCTATTGGTTTGTTAGTTACAGGATCTATAAGTCTTTGAATTGAATTTTCTCCAGTTGTACTACCAACATCTTCAGGTTGAGAGCCTTCTGCAAGACCATCTCTTGCTTCAAAAGGACTAGCACCATAGGTAAATAAAAACTCAACTACGTCTCCATTATTATCAATTAATGCAACACCAGCACCTTGAGGGTGATTAAGAATATTACTAGATATCCAAAGAATACTATTGTCTAAAGTTTGTGTTAATGGTAATACTTGATATTCTTTGCGGTTTGCACCTTTGTAAAAAGACAAACTCCAACCAGTTAAGTTAGTTTCACCAACTCCTGTTAATTCAACACCTGGATTAGAACCGGTATAATTAATTTCAGAAATATAAACATTTTGACTAAAACTTGAAATTGTTAATAGTAAAACAATTAATAGAATGTAATTTTTTTTCATGGGGATGAACAATTAAAATCGTTCACAAAAATGATATTTTATTGTGTAAATCGTTAATTTTAGTGGTGTAACTTAACGAATTGATGAAATAAATAAATAAATGGTGTCTTTTATTAAATGAATAGTTAGATAAAAACCCTTTTTTTGTATGGTTTTACCATACTTTTTTACGAAAATTTATAATTATATGATAATAAATAACTTATGAGTTAAAGTTTAATTTTTTTTGCGCCACATTTATGAGGTAAAATTACAAGTAGTTATCTAAAAAAATAATGTGTTTTTACTTAACCAGAAATTAGTATTTGTACTAAAATAAAATAATAATTAATGGTGTAGAAATATTTGTAAATAAGTACTTAAATTTTATTTAGTTAACAACCAATTTACGGGTAGAAATTTTTCCTTCCTCTTCTATTCTAACAAAATAAATACCTCTATTTAAGTTAGAAATATTCATTGTTTCCTCTAATTGCAAACTTTTACTATAAACTTGTTGTCCGTTTATGGCATAAATTGCTACTTGCTTATTTACGTTGTTGCTAGATGACATATACAACATCCCGTTAGAAACCGGATTCGGATACATCGCAAAATTTTCTATTTGGTTTTTTACTACTGAAAGGGTTAGATTAGTATTTAAAGTTCCAAAATCTTGAGGTGAAGTATCAACCCATACCCCTCCATCGTTTAATTTTAGTGAAGATGTAGTAGCTGATTGAATAACATTAGTAGCAACAGGTGTAAGGCCACCTGCTGGACCTTGATTTGCTACAAAGGAAGTGCCCCAACTCCAAAATGTTCCTGGAACAACAACACCTAAAGGGTCAACTAATACAACGCTTGTATTGCCTGTATCAGTAATATCGAAACCCACAGTAAACGATAATGCCCCATATCCAGAACCTGCATCGGGTAGTATAGTAGGGCCAATATTTATCGTGAAAGTATCATAGGATTTTTTATTTGGACCTCCATAAAAATAAAGTATATATCCTGTTAAATCTGTTGATGCGGGTCCCGATATTTCAATTTTCTGATCGGCAAGATTAGTTCCTAAATAACTTATTTCAGTAATTTGTACCTGCCCATAACTTGATATGGCAGTTAATAATGCAATAATTAAAAAGTATAAATTTTTCATAGGATATTTAACTTAAGAGTTAATTAACAAATTTCCTAATTTATTGTGTAGGTTGTAAATTTTTGCAGTATAACTTAACGAATTGATGATAAAAACAAATAAATGGTGTATTTTTTTAAATAAACAGATGTGTAAAAACCATAGTTTAGTATGGTTTTACCATACTTTTTGATAAATATTCTGTAATTATGTAGTTATTATCAACTTAAAAACAAGATTTTTTCTATTTTATATAACATAAACCGAGGATAAAACTTCAAGTTGTTATATAAGCATAATGCGTTTATACTTATGCAGGAATAAGTATTTGTATTATTATTAAATAATAACTTAGGGTGCTGTAATGTGAAAATTAATATTAAAATTTTTATTTAATTAACAACCAATTTACGTGTAGAAATTTTTCCATCTTCTTGTATTCTAACAAAATAGATTCCTTTATTTAAGTTAGAAATATTCATTTTTTCTTCTAATTGCAAACTATTACTATAAACTTGTTGTCCGTTCATTGCATAAATGTCTACTTGCTTATTTAAGTTGCTACTAGATGACATATACAACATTCCATTTGAAACTGGATTTGGATACATTACAAAAT
>CBDUKG010000098.1:0-8947 GCA_965367745.1 uncultured Flavobacteriaceae bacterium
GGGGTCTTTAATTGGTTTTTAATTTCTTCAAAATCTGGTGAACGAAACTCTTTCCATTCAGTTAATAATAACATGGCATCTGCATTGTTAAGCGTATCGTATTTAGCCTTTGAATAGGTTACATTTTTAACACCTTTTAAATAAAATAATTGTGCTTCTTCCATAGCTTTTGGATCGTAAGCCTGAATCTTAGCACCTCTTTTTACCAATTCTTTTATAATATAAATTGCTGGAGCTTCACGCATATCGTCAGTTCCTGGTTTAAATGCCAATCCCCAAACAGCAAATACTTTTCCGGTTAAATCTGCGCCATATTTCTTCACAATTTTTTCTGAAATAACTAACTTTTGAGCATCATTTACCTCTTCAACAGAGGTTATTAATTTTGGAGTATAATTATGATCTTCAGCAATCTTTTTTAACGCTTTTACATCTTTTGGAAAACAAGAACCTCCATAACCACAACCTGGATAAATAAAACTATACCCAATTCTATTATCTGAACCAATTCCAATACGCACTTGATTTGCGTCTGCACCTACTTTTTCACAAATATTTGCAATTTCATTCATAAACGAGATTTTTGTTGCCAACATAGCATTTGCTGCATATTTGGTCATCTCTGCAGAACGAATGTCCATTGCAATAAAGCGTTCGTGAGACATACAAAATGGTGTATATAATTGCTTCATCTTTTCTAAAGCCTCTTTGCTTTCGTATCCAATAACCACTCGGTCTGGTTTCATAAAATCGTTAATCGCAGCACCTTCTTTCAAAAACTCAGGGTTTGAAACCATATCAAATGCTAAGTCAATACCTCTTTTATCAAGTTCTTTTTGAATGGTTGCTTTTACTTTATCTGCTGTACCAACTGGTACTGTAGATTTATCTACAATTACCAACCTTTTTTGCATGAATGCACCAATATTTTCAGCAACTTTTAACACGTATTGTAAATCAGCAGAACCATCATCTCCCATGGGAGTTCCAACAGCAATAAATACTATTTCAGCATTGGTTAATGCTTTGTTTAAATCTGTTGTAAACTGCAGTGTACCTCTTTCAATATTTTTTTTCACCATAGGCTCTAAGCCAGGTTCAAAAATTGGTAAAATAGCTTTTTTTAAGTTCTCAATTTTAGTTGTATCTATATCTACACAAATTACTTTATTTCCCATTTCAGAAAAACAAGTACCCGATACTAATCCAACATACCCAGTTCCAATTACTACTATTTTCATTATTACTTTTTTATTTTTTTACTTACAATTTTCCTTGTACTTCACAATTCAAAAACCCTTTAACATCGTATATAATTCCTTTCGGGTTTAAGTATTTAGTGTAATCTATTTCTAAAAATTCTTTATGTGATACTGCTAATACAATGCCATCGAATTTATTTTGTGGCATATTTTTAAGCGTTTCAACTCCATATTCATGTTTTACTTCAGCACTATTTGCCCAAGGATCAAAAATTGTAACATCTGTACCAAATTCTTTTAGGTTTGCTATGACATCTACAACTTTAGTATTTCTAACATCTGGACAATTTTCTTTAAAGGTTATTCCTAGAACTAATATTCTGGAATTCTTTACTTTAATGTCTTGTTGCACTAGGAGTTTTACAACTTCAGAAGCAACATAGTTTCCCATACTATCATTCATTCTTCTTCCTGCTAAAATAATTTCTGGATGGTAACCTACTTCTTGCGCTTTTTGTGCTAAATAATATGGATCAACACCAATGCAATGTCCACCTACTAAACCTGGTTTAAATGGTAAAAAATTCCATTTTGTGCCAGCAGCTTCCAGCACAGCTTGCGTATCAATATTTAGTAAATTAAATATCTTCGCCAATTCATTTACAAAAGCAATATTAATATCTCTTTGCGAATTTTCTATAACTTTAGCAGCTTCAGCTACTTTAATTGTTGGTGCTAAATGTGTTCCTGCAGTAATTACAGAAGCGTATAGCATATCAACTTTTTTACCAATTTCTAGTGTAGAACCTGAAGTTACTTTTAGTATTTTCTCAACGGTGTGCTCTTTATCTCCTGGATTTATACGTTCTGGGGAATAGCCTACAAAAAAATCTTTATTAAATTTAAGGTTGGAAACTTCTTCTAATATTGGAACACATACTTCTTCTGTTGCACCAGGATATACGGTGGATTCGTAAATAACAATGTCGTGTTGCTTTAAAACACTTCCAACTGCTTCACTTGATTTAATAAGTGGTGTTAAATCTGGTTTGTTTTTTTTATCTACTGGTGTTGGTACCGTTATAATATAATAATTGCAGTCTTTTATGTTGTTAATTTCGGTTGTGCAATACAATCCCTTTTCACTTTCAGTAGTATTTACGAGGACCTCTTTTAAAACGGTATCGGAAACTTCTAAAGTACTATCGGTACCATTTTTTAATTCAGCAATGCGGTTTTTATTGATATCAAAACCAATAACATTGTATTTTGTAGCAAATAATCTGGCTAAAGGCAGACCTACATAACCTAAACCTATAATTGCTATTTTAATTTTTTCTTTCATTTTTTAGTCTTTAGTTTTGGTTTCGATTCCGCTCCGCCAACGTAAAGTATTTAAGTACGTATTCAAAATTTGAGATTGCCACGTCGTTTTATTAAACTCCTCACAATGACGTACAATTCATAATGCTCTATTTTATAATTCTTCGACTTATTTTTTATATTTTTTAATATACCATTCAACAGTTTTTAAGATTCCAGACTCAAAATTTTCAGAAGCTTTCCATCCTAATTCATTTTCTATTTTACTGGCATCTATTGCATATCTATAATCGTGACCAGCACGATCTTTAACATATGTAATCTGATTTTTATAACTAGTCTCTTTAGGTACTAACGTATCTAACAGTTCACATATTTTGGTTGCTATATAATTATTATCGCGTTCGTTTTTGCCACCAATATTATAAACTTCTCCACTTTTCCCATCATCATACACTAAATCAATACCTTTACAATGATCTAAAACATACAACCAATCTCTAATATTTTTCCCATCTCCATAAATTGGAATTTCTTCGCCTGCCAATGCTTTTCTTATAACTGTAGGAATTAATTTTTCATCGTGTTGATGTGGACCATAATTATTAGAACAATTTGTAATAACTGTATTCATTCCATAGGTGTGATGGTAACTTCGAACAATCATATCGCTACTTGCTTTTGAAGCACTATAAGGTGAATTTGGCGCATACGGTGTTTTTTCTGTAAACAATCCTGTTTCACCTAAAGTTCCATAAACTTCATCTGTTGAAACATGTAAAAATCGCGCATTTTCAAATCCTTGCTTATACACAAATGGTTTTTCCATCCAATATTTATAGGCAACATCTAATAAGGTGAAGGTGCCTTTAACATTGGTTTCAATAAATACATCTGGCTCACTTATAGAATTATCTACATGAGATTCTGCGGCTAAATGAATAACACCGTGAACGATATAATGATGAAAAACACGTTCCATTAAATTACGATCGCAAATAGAACCATGTACAAAAGTGAAGTTTTTATAGTCTTTTACAGCATTTAAATTCTCTAAATCACCTGCGTAGGTTAAAGAATCTACAACTACAATTTTAAAATCGGGATATATATTTACTAAATGTTCGACTAAATTTGAGCCGATAAATCCAGCTCCGCCAGTAACTAAAATAGAATTCATAATTTAATTTATTTTATTTAAACATTGTTTTAAAGAATCTTGCCAAGATAGTATTTCAACATGAAACGTTTGCTGAATTTTTTCAGTATTTAACAAACTATATTTTGGACGTTTTACTTTTGAATTGAAATCTTTTGAAGCAATTGGTACTACTGTACATTCACTTTTTGTGATTTCAGCAATTTTTTGTGCAAATTGAAACCAACTGCATATTCCCTTATTTGAGTAATGGTAAATTTCAACATTTTTATTATTAATAGTTGGAATTATTTTAAATATCAAATTTGCTAAATCGGTTGCATTTGTTGGTGAACCTATTTGATCTGAAACTACTTTTACAGTTTTATTACTATTAAATAACCTTAACATAGTATTTACAAAATTCTTCCCATTTAAAGAGTACAACCAAGAAGTTCTAATTATTATAGCATTCTTTGGGTTTATTTCTTGTAAAGCAGTTTCGCCATTTAATTTAGTGAAACCATACTTGTTTTGCGGATTTGTAGTGTCTGTTTCTAAATATGGTTTTTCTGAAGTACCATCAAAAACATAATCGGTTGAAATATGAATTAATTTAACGTTGTGCTTTTTAGAAATTCGTGCCAAATTTCCTACAGCAATTGCATTAATTTTAGTTGCTAAAGCTTCTTCATCTTCGGCTTTATCAACGTTTGTATAGGCGGCACAATTTATAATAACTGTAATAGTATTAGTGGTTATAAATGCTTCAACAGCATCAGGTGTTGTGATATCTAATGTGCTCTTATCTGCAAAAAAACACTTATAACTGGGGTAATTATCTGCACTATGTTGCAATGCAGTACCCAATTGACCTTTTGAACCTGTAATTAATATATTAGTCATTTATTTTTAACATTTGTTCAAATAAATCAGCTTTATTAAAAGGTACTTGTACTTTATCTTTTTCTGAAATAATTAATTCAGCAGCAGGAAATTTCCAATCAATAGCCAAATCAGTATCATTAAATAAAATACCTCGTTCAGCTTTCTGATTGTAATACGCATCTACTTTATAACAAAAAATAGTATCATCGCTTAACGTTATATATCCGTGCGCAAATCCTTTAGGAATAAAAAGTTGGTGTTTATTTTCTTCGCTTAATTCAACAATCACTTTTTCTCCAAAAGTTTTTGAGTTTTTCCGAATATCTACAACTACATCTAACACTTTACCTTTTATAACTCTTACTAATTTAGATTGCGCAAAAGGAGGCAATTGATAATGCAACCCACGCAACACTCCTTTTGAAGATTTTGCTTCATTATCCTGGCAAAAATCTACTTTATAACCTATAAATTCTTCAAAGGATTCTTTTTTAAAAACTTCATAAAAATAACCTCTATCATCTTTAAAAACAGTTGGTTTACAAAGTATTACCTCTGGTATGTTGGTTCTTATAAATTTCATTAAAAATTAGTTCTATTTTCGTTTTTAGTTAGCAATTTGAAATTCTGAATCAAGTTCAAGATTACGGTGCATTAAAGCTCTCACTTTTTACGCTCACCGTTTTACCAATTTCAACAAATACTGCCCATAACTATTATTTTTATATTCTTCAGCCAATAAAAGCAGTTGTTCTTTAGTTATATAACCCATTTGATAGGCAATTTCTTCTATACAAGCAATTTTTAAACCTTGTCTTTTTTCTATAGTTTGAATAAAATTAGAAGCTTCTAATAAAGAATCTTGTGTGCCGGTATCTAACCAAGCATAACCTCTTCCTAATAATTCTAATTTTAGATTTTGTCGTTCTAAATAGGTTTGATTTACCGTAGTAATTTCCAATTCGCCGCGTTTACTTGGTTTTATATTTTTTGCAATTTCTACAACACTATTGGGATAGAAATATAAGCCCACAACGGCATAATTACTTTTTGGGTTATCAGGTTTTTCTTCAATGCTTAAGACATTTTTATGAGCATCAAATTCCGCAACTCCATATCTTTCAGGATCCTGAACATAATACCCAAAAATTGTTGCTTTTTTATCCTCTTGTACTGTTTTAACAGCGTCATTTAAACGTTTTTCAATTCCTGCGCCATAAAAAATATTATCTCCTAAAATTAAGCAAACATCATCATCTCCAATAAATTTCTCACCTAATATAAAAGCTTGTGCCAAACCATCTGGCGATGGTTGTTCAATATATTCAAACTGCATTCCAATAGCCTTTCCATCACCTAATAATTTTTTAAAATTTGGTAAATCTTGTGGGGTAGAAATTATTAAAACCTCTGTTATTCCAGAAAGCATTAGAATCGAAAGCGGATAATAAATCATTGGTTTATCGTAAATAGCCAATAATTGTTTCGAAGTTCCTTTTGTTATTGGATATAATCGTGTTCCTGATCCACCTGCTAATATAATTCCTTTCATAAGTAACTATTTTATTTTCAATTTAAAAACGAACCTGCTAACTTTAATTAATTAAAATCTAGATTTCAACAAAAATAACCAATTATTATTGAATAGCAATTGCTTTTTAGGAAAGTATAATTTAGCAATTAATTAAAAGTTTTTACACTAAAAATATGATGGTTTTCACTTTAATATTTAAATAGTTAAAAACATTTTAACCCGCTAAAAGGAAGGTTTTTACCCACAAAACACACGTATTACTTAATATTCGGTATTTTACTTTGATTATTATATATGATTTTGTAATTTTCAAATTCTTTAAAATAAAAAATACTCTTTAAAGGTATTTAAAAACATAATAAAAACCCCAAATTCTATTATTATGAGTGCTATTTCCCTACAATATCCTTTTACTTCAGAAGTAATAAATCAAACCGCTCTAAAAGATTATAAGACATACTTAAAACATTATTCTTTTAGAAATTTAAAACCGATGTCCTTTGATGAATTTTTAAAAAATTACGGCAATTAAAGTTAGAAATTTGATACTTTGCACATCTTAAATTTAGTTGAAAAGCGGTATTCTGTTGCTTGAAAACTTCTTATTTGATTGAATTGCTATTTTTTATTTAATTTCAATACGCTATTTTAGATTCTTATTTATTATTCATTAAATTTGTAAAAATTTATAAAATAATTACATGCTTATAATAGGAATTGCTGGCGGAACAGGAAGTGGTAAAACAACTGTTGTAAATCAAATATTAAATGAATTACCTGCAGATGAAGTTTGCGTTATTTCGCAAGATTCGTATTACCATGAAACACATAACTTAAGTTATGAGGAGCGTACAAAAATTAATTTCGACCACCCAAAAGCGATCGATTTTGAGTTGTTAGTAAGTCATTTAAATGCACTGCGAAGAGGTGAGGTTATTGAGCAGCCTGTGTATTCTTTTGTAACACATGACCGTACTATAGACGCTTTAATTACACACCCTAGAAAAGTTGTAATTGTGGAAGGAATTTTAATATTTAACAATAAAGAATTACGTGATATTTTCGATATTAAAATATTTGTACATGCTGATACAGATGAACGCCTAATTAGAAGAGTTAGACGTGATATTGAAGAACGTGGAAGAGATATAAATGAAGTGTTAACAAGGTATCAGAATACCTTAAAGCCTATGCATCAGCAATTTATTGAGCCGACCAAAAACTATGCAGATATTATTATTCCAAATGATAGGTACAATACTGTAGCCATAGATATCGTTAGAACTGTTATAAGTAATAAATTGTAATTAATGACTTTAAAGCAGTTTCGAAATAAACCAGTTGTAAAAATTATTACCAATAAATATGTGTTAATTCTAGCTACATTTATTGTTTGGATGGTCTTTTTTGATGAAAACTCGTATTTAAATCATAGAGAATTTAATAAAGAAATTGAAAAGCTAAATAGCGAAAAAGAATATTACAAATCGGAAATTAAGAAAGATGATGCCTTAATTAAAAATCTAGACGATAAAGAAGAATTGGAAAAATTTGCGAGAGAAGAGTATAAAATGAAAAAAGAAAACGAAGATATATATATTATACAATATGATACTTTAGAAAAAAAATAACGTAATTTTAAATTATCTTTCCTTGAACACTTAATACTATGTCTAATTTTTTTATAAATGAATTTCCACCAAGTTCGTCAGCAGCTTGGAAACAAAAAATTCAGTTTGCGTTAGATGGTGCCGATTATAATCAAACACTACTCACCAAAACAAATGAAGGCATAACCATCTCACCATTTTATCATTTAGATACTTTTGAAAAATTAAGTATTCCGCTTCCAAAAGAAGATTACAAAATTTGCACAAAAATTACTATTTCTTCTGAAGAAACAGCAAATCTTGAAGCTTTAACAGCCGTAGAAAAAGGTGCAACTGCTATTTTATTTGAAGCTTCAAAACCATTGAATGCAGCATTATTATTTCATAATCTATTAAGTAAGAATATTGAATTCCATTTTAAATTTAACTTTTTAGATGAAGACGTTATCAATGAATTGGTGTTAAAATTAGCCGATGAAAAAATATATATTAATATTGATATTATTGGAAATTTAGCTAGAACCGGAAATTGGTATTCATCATTAAAAAAAGACAATAGCATACTTGAAAATCTTATTAAAAAGAACCCTGATTCATTTATAATAAGCGTTGATGTAGGGATCTATCAAAATGCGGGAGCAAATACTGTGCAGCAAGTTGCCTATGCCTTAGCGCATGCAAATGAATACTTAACACTATTTGGAGGTGAAATAGCGCATAGAATTCAGTTTAAGTTTGCAACGGGTAGTAATTATTTCTTCGAAATTGCCAAAATTAGAGCCTTCCGTTATGTATATAATTTAATATTAAGTAAATATAACACCACAGCAATTGCTAAAGTTTACGCTGAACCAAGTTTAAGAAATAAAACTTTAGTTGGAGCAACTATAAATACTTTGCGCACAACTACAGAAAGTATGAGTGCTATTTTAGGTGGTGCAACTACAATTGCAACTGATTTTACGTCTGATAAATTTACTCAGAATAAACAACCTGTTTTAAAAGAAAAACGTACGATTAAAGGTGCACAACATATTGCAACCGACACATATTATATTGAATATGTAACAAAACAACTAGCCGAAAAAGCCCTAATTATTTTTAAGGATATTGAAAAAGGTGGTGGGTTTTTAAGTCAGCTTAAAGAAGGAACCATTCAACGAAAAATAAAGGAAAACGCTCAGAAAGAACAAGATCAGTTTGATACGAACGAACTTGTTTTAGTTGGAGTCAATAAATATCCTCATCAATT
>CBDUKG010000099.1:0-8765 GCA_965367745.1 uncultured Flavobacteriaceae bacterium
TCTTCTCTATTTGCAAAATCTAACATTAAAGGAGCTTTCATTTTAATGTCAACTCTACCAGAATCTGTATGTATTAGATTGATGTCTATGGCTTCACCAATTGGTAAATTTTTATCCGCTAAGAAATCTCTTACTTCTTTAGCACTGTTGGTACATGAAAAAAACATTGCTATTGAAAATACAATAGCAATGTTAGTTATTTTATGTACAATTGATTTTGTCATTTAACAAATATACCAATTATTAAAATATTAATTCTGATTAAGGAACTCTAACTGTTTCATTAATCCAACATCCAATTTTATGAGTTGAACCAGATTTTACACCTGCAACAAATAAATCTTTTGTTGTTGGGATATTATCTGAATACGAATTTATAAATCTATTTGCAAGCGAACTGATACTTGGATCTACTGATTTTGCTTTTCTAGCCATATTTAAAGCCGCAACATATACCATTCTTTTAGAAACAATATCGTCTCCACAAGAGTTTGCACTTGAAGCATACATACTCGCAATTAACAAATAGGCTCTACCCATTGTAGGTTGAAATTTTAATGCTTGATAACAATATCCTCTAGCTTCAGATTTTCTTCCCTTTTTCCTTAATATATCCGCTATTTTATACAAATAACTTGCTTTTTTAAATGTATCTGTTTCTTGATCAACAGCTCTATTAAAATAATCCATGGCTTTATTCGATTCGCCATTTTTAATTAAAATACCTGCATAAAATACAGACGCTTGTGGAGAAGGATCTGCATGCACATAAGCTTCTACTAACTGATCATATAAAGGATCTTCTGTACATTCTTTATTATACATTCTAGAAACTGCTCTCTTTAACCAAAGTGCATCGTTTTTATGTTCTTCAAAATTCTTTCTATTGAATGGAATTAAACGTTCACAAGTTGAAATTGCCGCTAATTTTTGATCTAAACCTGTTTCAACTATAGATAAATTAGTTATAATTTGCTGCGAAATTCTTCTTTTCTTAGAATCTTTTTTGCTTAAAGTTGTAGAGTCCTTGGCATTTATTGCATCAATAGTTTTAGTATAGTCTTGTCTTTTTAGTTCAAGAGCTTCACCGACCTCATCATAGGTATCAAAAACTCTTTGGGTATCAGAATCTTTATACTTTACTAAAATAATATCAAAATATTTATAGATATTTTTAGGAGACAATGCTGTTGGGTCTTCTTTAAATGTTTTTTCTAACCACTCATAAACTTCATCATCTGATGCTCCCTGTTCTCTTTTAAAGGTAGCAATATCATCATAAATTCCAGCCTTACCATTTGGATAATGCTCCAATCTTTGCGTATAAACTCTCATTACAAGTGCTTTAGCAGCTGGCTTATCAGCTTCAGCAGCAACTTCTAATTTATGTTCTGCAATTTTAATTCCTAACTTATAAATATTAACAGACAGTGTTGGACAATTATCCATACACCACATCCAGTTATCATAAGCTTTGTCGTAATTATTGGAATTATAATCACCTTTAAAAAGGTTGTATTTTATAGTACATTCTTCACTAGCTTGTGCAAAAACCATTGGTGTAGAAACTACTAAAAATAATAAGGTTAAAAAGTGTCTCATTTTTTTCATTTTCTAAATTTTTTAATTAAAATATTTCTCGTTTTTTAAACCATTTATCATTTAAAGAAAAACTTAACCTAAAGTTTATATAGTTTTCCTGAATTAAACCTTTATCAATTTTTCCTCTTTTTCCAAATTCAAAACCAAGATTTAAGTTTGATAATTGATTACTAACTGGTAATCCTACTCCAAAAGATATGCCAAAATCGTCTATTGCAGTAAAATCGTTTCCAATTCCAGATGAATTTACCATTAATCCAGTCTTTTCCATTTTTAGACCAGCTCTATATGTTACTCTTTCCCAATAGCTTGTAATTGATGAAAATTTAGGAGTATAAAAACCTCCTATTGAAATTTTACTATAACTATCGTAGGCTATTTTTGAAAAGTTGTTGTATATATTTCCTTGAAGTTGAATCGCATCTTGAAAACTATAATCGATTCCTGCAAACCATTTATTTTCTTTTCCAAAACCTATACCTAAAGAAGTTTTTAAAGGGGACTTTAAAATACCATTACCATTATTAGTCAACAATGTATCTCTAGGTATTTCACCTGATCCAACAGATAATGAATAAATATATTCCTCATCTTCAGTATCTAAATCACTTTCTAAATCAAAATTTGCACCTAAATGAATATTTACGTTATCTGTTAACTTGGTTTTGTACTGCAAACCGGAATTAATTGCAAACCCCTTTACTCTAGAAAGTGTTTCATATTTAGTTGCTAAAGCAACATCTTTTAATTGGTTTGTTATATTGTTTTCAATTTTTCCAAAAATATAATTTCCTTGCAATCCAACACTAAAGCCCTCAAAAATTTGAAAACCAACACCCAAAAATACTTTGTTTGTTCCTCCTTCTCCATTATAGGACGAAATTTCTATTAATTCGTCACTAGAATTAAAACTATTTGCCACTAAAGAATAACCAACCGATGTATTTGGCAATAAACCAAAAGACATTCCTGCATTTTCTCCTAATGGTATTCCCATTGCTAAATAAGAAAGATATGTTGATGCACCTTGTTCTTTATTTTGGCTATCTTTTGCCCAAATATTTCTATTTTCAATTGCTAGCGCATAGGTTGTAAATTTTAAACTGGATAAAGAAGCGGGATTTGATAAGTTTAAACGAAATTGGTCTGTTAAAGCAACTCCAATTCCCCCCATACTAATTTGCTCAACCGTATTGGAATTATTTTTATCACCAATTCCAAAAAATGAATATGCAGAAGCATTATTTTTTTGTGCAAAACTTGCAACTGATATAAATAGTGTTATAATTACTATTATTTTTTTGATCATTTATTATATGTTAAAGGTCAAAATTGTGTTTAATCCTTCTAATAAAAAAAAAGGATTGGCAAATATGCCATTTTTTAATCTATTTGACAAGAAATTTGCATCTCCTCCTGTTAAAACTACTGTTAAATCTTTATTTTTTTTTCTATACTTAGCTATAATACTATCAATTTCACTTATAACTCCATTTATTACCCCTGAATGTATACAAGTTTCTGTTGAAGTTCCAATTAAATTAGCGGCCTCTTCACGCATTAACAAAGGCAATTTTTTTGTAAATTTATTAAGAGATTTATACCTCATTTCAATACCCGGAGAAATTGCACCTCCTAGGTAATTTTTTGAAGAATTAACAAAATCGAAAGTGATACAAGTTCCAGCATCAATTATTAAAACATTTTGATTTTGGTATTTTGAAACTGCTGCAGCAACCAATGCAATTCTATCCACTCCAAGTGTTTTTGGTGTAGCATAATTGTTAAAAAATGGTATTTTGGTAGTTGGATTTAGTTCAATTACCTTAATTTTTGCTTTAATTTGATCAATTTCACTTTTATTTAAAATTCCTACAGCAGAAATAATTGCATTTTTACAATTAAATTTTTCGATAAGATTTATAGCCGTTTCTACAAAAGAATCATTTGTAATTACTTCATTATAAATTAGTTCATCTTTATTAAAAATTGCAATTTTAATTCTTGAATTTCCAATATCTACTATTAAATTCATTTAGTTTTTTTAAGGAGATTCAAAAATACAACAGATTTTTTAAAAATTGTTTTGATTAGTATAAAAAATACATTTATATTTGCATCCGCTAACGCAATGGTGCCTTAGCTCAGTTGGTAGAGCAAAGGACTGAAAATCCTTGTGTCCCTGGTTCGATTCCTGGAGGCACCACCATAAAAACCCGAACAAATTGTTCGGGTTTTTTAATTTTAGACTATAAAAAAAGGCTGTTTAAAACATTTTAAACAGCCTTTTTTTATAATATTACTTATTAATCCTCATCCAAATCATCTTCAATTTCGGCATCATCTACATCAATATCTAAATCATCATTAATAACTGGATCATCTTCTTCTTCGTCTTCTTCATGGTTTTCCATACTATCAGCAAGTTGTTCACTAATTTTTACCAAGTAAATCGTATCATCGGTTTTCACCTCTACGGCATCTACATATTGTCCTTTATGATTTGTAAAATGTATAATATCGCGTAACCCATAACCATCTGGAAATTTTTCTACCAATAAATCAAGAATTTCAGGGGTTAGTTTTTTATAATCTACTAGTATTCTCTTCAAAACAAATTAGTTAAAGTTATATATTAAACATCTATTTAGTAATGTTGTTTTCTCTTTCAAGATGTTCAAATATAAAAAAATAATTGAATGAAAGGTAACCAGTTAAAAAAAATATGTAATTTTTTTAAACTGTAAATAAATTGTTTAAAATAATTTGGTCTGTTTAAAATATTTAGGCTATTTTAAAATAGGTTAAAATTGAGAATTTTTAGCAATTCAAAAAAAACAGGCTGTAAAAAATAATTTCTTACAGCCTGTTTAATACTTCTAATAACTCTATTAAAGCATTTTTAGGTTATTTACTTCCATTTCTGTTAAATGTCTCCAATGCCCTCTTGGTAAATCTTTTTTGGTTAACCCAGCAAATATTACCCTATCTAATTTTACTACTTTATAGTTAAAATGCTCAAAAATTCTACGCACAATTCTATTTCTTCCTGAATGAATTTTAACTCCAACTTCACTTTTTGGTTGGTTTAATATGTATGATATTTCATCTACTATCACCTTTCTTTCATCCAATACAAAACCTTCAGCAATACTATTTAAGTCTTTACTAATCAATTTTTTATCTAAAGAAGCGTGGTAAATTTTTTGAATGTTATGTTTTGGATGCGTTAATTTCTTAGCAATTTCACCATCATTTGTAAACAATAACAGTCCTGTGGTATTTCTGTCTAATCTTCCAACAGGATAAATACGTTCTTTTGAAGCGCTCCCAACCAATTCCATAACCGTTTTTCTCCCTCTATCATCATCCATAGTGGTTATAAAATTCTTTGGTTTATTTAAAAGAACATACCGTTTTTTTTCAGGATTAATTAAAGAACCATCAAATCTAACTTCATCTGTTAATTTAACTTTATAGCCCATTTCTGTAACTACTTTTCCATTAACAGCAGCACTTCCAGCTGCAATAAACACATCAGCCTCTCTACGAGAACAAATACCTGAATTTGCTATATACTTATTTAAACGTATTCCATCAACTTCCGGATTGCTTTCAACTTGTTTTTTTGGTGTTTTAGAAGAAACGTCTCTATCTTTTGAAAACTTCTTTTTGCTGTCAAACTTTCTAGTAAACGTATTTTGAGGTTTCTTTTTTCCTGTTTGTCGTCCTCTCGACGAGTTTTTATTTGAATTCATGTATCTATTATAAATATTTGTGCAAAAATAGTTTTATTCTCTCATACTATAGTTATAAAAAAAATAAAATTTTGGGGTAACAAAATTATTACATCACGTATATAGTAGTATAAACTAATAATTAACAACAAAAAATAACAATTATGAAAACCAATTTATTTATTGCATTATTACTGATTTCAACAATCACTTTTGCACAGAAAAAAACTAACAAAAAAAATACTAAACGAGTTGTTTCACATATGAAAATTGGTGATATAAAAGGAGAATCAAACGATGCTAAAAAATCATCTCGATATATAAAAATTGATGATATAAAGGGTGAATCTAATGATAAATCAATGAAAAGAACAATTAAAATAGGTGGTGCCGAAAAACCTTATTCAAGAACAAAGGGTGAAACTACACTGGGAGACATTCAAATTAAATCGCAAAAAAGCTCTAAACCAACTAGATACATGAAAATTGATGACATTAAAGGTGAATCTAATGATAAATCAACAAAAAGAATATATAATAAAAGAAAATTTAGCAATCAACAAATAACAGAATTGGTTGTTGAAGGGGCTATTACAAATACTAATACTAGAAGAAGAGCAGATGTTACAATGAAAGACGTTACACTAGACAAACAACAAAAATCTAATAAAAGACGAAGAGTTGTTGTTGCAAAAAGTAACAAGCAAGGAGATCCAGATGCAAACAAAAAATAACACTAATTGGGGGAGTTAACCACTTCTCCAATTTTTTTAATTTTCCAAAATTCGATTTATCAATACTGAATAATCAATTAAAGCCAAACTAAAAACACCTGCAATAATTAGGAATTTAAGCATCCAATGCAGCAATAAATAATTTCTTTTACTCTTACTAAACCACAAAAACAATAAAAACACAATAAGCGTTAAAATACTTCCGTAAAAATAATATTTCATACCTCCAATTTCTGGATACTTTAATAAAAAGTAGATTGGATTAAGTATTAAAACAACTAAAAAAGAAATTAATATTTTTGTAAAATGCTCACCATATTTAACAGCTATTGTTTGGTAATTTTTTACAAAATCTCCTTTTAGACTTTCTAAATCTTTTACCAATTGTCTTATTAATAAAATGAAGAATAAAAATGCCGCATGTGTAAAGATGATTTCTGAAAAATTTTTATAATACACAAAAACTGCAAAAAATGGTAATAAGGATAATACCGCGGCCGAAAACAAACCCATTAAAGGATATTTTTTTAGTTTATGAGAATACAACCAAATAGAAAAAATATACACTGAAAAAAACAACGCTGCCCTCCAAGAAACTAACAATCCAAAAATAAATCCTAAAAAATTTAGCACAAAATATATAGGTAGTTTTGTTTTCTGATCTACAATTGCATCAAATTTTGTTTTTAAGGGCTTATTTATTTTATCGGTTTCAAAATCATAAAAATTATTGATAATATAACCTGCAGCAATAACACATATAGTTGCCAAAACAATAAAATACAAATCAATATCTAACAATATATTTTTCAGCGATTTTTCAGGAGCAAAAATAAAAATGGAAGCTAAATATTGTGCAACTACAATTAGCAAAATATTATATCCTCGAACAACAGAAAACAAGCTAAGCATTTTAATATAAAATGGCGCCTTCTTTTTACTATTATTTTTAGAAATTTCGAGTAAATCCATAAAAAAGTAACCAAATAAACTGGTAATTATAAGAATTTTTTGATTTTAAAATACAACTACTAAAATCTATAAACCAGCTCTAGTTTATAATCTTTTAAAATAGTTTTAGTTTTGCTAAAATCTTCAGTAAAGCCTAAAATATAACCGCCACCACCAGAACCACAAAGTTTCAAATAATAATCGTTAGACTCTATACCTTTTTGCCAAATAGTATGAAAACGTTGAGGTATCATAGGCTTGAAGTTATCCAGTACTATTTTAGATAAATTTTTAACATTACCAAATAATGATTTTATATTTCCGTGTAAAAAATCGTCAATACAAGCATCGGTACATTTAGCAAAATCTTCATCAATCATTTTTCTAAAACCTTCGTTTTTCATTTTATTCATAAAAATGTTTACCATTGGTTCCGTTTCTCCAATAATTTCAGAATCTAATAAAAACACAGCTCCTTTTCCTTCCTTTTGAGATGGAATACCAGTGGCTTCTAAATTGTCTTTTGAATTAATTAAAATAGGAATACTTAAATAGGAGTTTAAAGGATCTAATCCCGAACTTTTACCGTGAAAAAAAGATTCCATTAAAGAAAATATACCCTTTAATTTCAACAATTTATCTCTTGTTAAATTTTCTAGAACTGTAATTTTATCATCGGCATATTTATCGTAAATTGAAGCAACTAGAGCACCTGAACTTCCTACGCCATAACCTTGTGGAATACTAGAATCAAAATACATACCTTGATCTATATCATGCTTAAATTCAACTAAATTAAAATGCACCAAATCGGATTCTAAACTTGCTAAATAAGTATAAAACTTTAACAAGTTCTTGTTAGATTCTTTAGTTTTACTTGTTAAACTCTTAGCTTTTTTTAATGCTCCCTGATACGTGTTATAAGGAATTGCTAATCCTTTGGAATCTTTAATAATTCCATATTCTCCAAAAAGTAAAATTTTTGCGTAAAATAGAGGTCCTTTCATAAGTTTAATTATTGGATAGTTGTTTTGCCCCAAACCCAATTCTGTCGCAAATATAATGTTTTTCTTGACAATATTGAATTAACTCGTTTATTATAAAATTGTTAACTTTTTCTTTTTCAGTCTCTGGGAACAACACATGCACATTTGCACCAGCATCTAAAGTAAAGCAAATATTACTATTTGTTTCAGCTCTAAACTCCCAAATTTTGTTAATTATTTTTAACGTATTTGGTTTCATTAAAATAAAATACGGATTGCTAGTCATCATCATAGCGTGTAAACTCAACGCTTCACTTTCTACAATTGCAACAAATTGCTTTAAATCTCCATTTTTTAATACTTCTGAAATCTTAGAAATATTATCATTTGCCTGTTCAAAACGTTGTTTTGCAAACGGATGATTGTGCATTAATTTATGTCCAACCGTACTTGAAACTTGTTTTTCTCCTTCATCTACTAACAAGATTGTATCGTGGTAATTTTTAAAATCCTTGTGAATCTTATATGGAAATTTTACACCGAATAAATTAGAACTTGCTTTTATTTCGTTATGTTTTCCCCACACAATTAATTCACCTTCAATACTTCTACAGGCACTTCCAGAGCCTAACCGTGCTAAAAAAGATGCTTTTTTATTGAAATATTCATCTGTCATTTCCCGATTCAACTCTTTTTCAATACTCATAATACATAAAGCTAAAGCACTCATTCCACTTGCTGAAGATGCAATTCCA
>CBDUKG010000100.1:0-8725 GCA_965367745.1 uncultured Flavobacteriaceae bacterium
CAGGATGAGATGCTGAAACAAGTTCAGCATGACGTAATTCAACTATTATTTATTAATTTTTTTTGTAGATTTACCACAAATCCAAGTACCCTTTAAATGAAAAACTACACTTTTAAAGTTTTTGTACTATTATTTATAATAAGTACCCTATTTTCTTGTAAAAAAAATATTTCACAAACTCAACAAAAGTCTAATTATGTTGAAGAAAATTACGACAAAATAGAAACCGCTATTACTATGCGAGATGGCGCTAAACTATTCACTTCCATTTACACGCCAAAAGACAACAGTAAAACCTATCCAATTTTATTGCAACGCACGCCTTACAGCACTAGGCCATATGGAGCAAATAAATTTAAAACTCGTATTGCGCCAAACGAACATTTAATGAAAGAAGGCAATATTATAGTGTACCAAGATGTTCGCGGACGTTGGATGAGTGAAGGAACATACGACAATATGCGAGCTTATATTCCAAATAAAATAGATAGCACTTTTGTTGATGAAAGCTCCGATACTTTTGATACTATTGATTGGTTGGTAAAAAATATTGAAAACAACAATGGAAAAGTAGGAACCTGGGGAATTAGTTATCCTGGTTTTTATAGTACCTATTCAACAATTGATGCGCATCCTGCGTTAAAAGCTGCATCACCTCAAGCAAGTATTGCCGATTTTTATTTTGATGATTTTCACCATAACGGTGCTTTTACATTGAGTTATTTTAGAGCAGTTCCATTGTTTGGGACTCCGAAAGATACACCCACAGATTCCTCTTGGTATAAAATTCCAGATCTTAATACAAAAGACCAATATCAGTTTTTTTTAGATGCAGGTCCTCTCAGTAATTTAGATCACTTTTTTGAATATGAAAAATTAGACAATCCGGCGTTAAAAAATAGCGATAATGCCAGTGATTTCTTTTGGAATGAGTTAAAAGAGCATCCGAATTACGATGAAGTTTGGCAAAGTAAAAATATACTTCAACATTTAAAAAACATAAAATCGCATGTTGCAACTATGGTTGTTGGCGGCACATTTGATGCTGAAGATTTATATGGTGCTTTAGAAACGTACAAAACCATTGAAAAATACAATACAGACAATTACAACACCTTTGTTTTTGGCCCTTGGAGTCACGGACAATGGGCAAGTACAAAAACTAATAACAGTGTTGGAAATTATTATTTCGGCGATTCAATTTCTATAAAATACCAAGAACAAATTGAAACTAAATTCTTTAACCATTTTTTAAAAGGTACGGGCGATAAAAATACAGATTTACCTGAAGCTTACGTTTACGATACTGGTAAAAAGGAATGGGATAGTTATGCTGTTTGGCCTCCAAAAAATTCAGAAAAACAAACTTTTTATTTAGCTGACAATCAAGAATTAACTTTTGAAAAAGGAGAAGAAAAAGGTATTCAGTTTATTAGCAATATTAAAAAACCTGTTCCGTATTCCGAAGATATTAAAACGGTTTTTACGCCTAGAAAATATATGACAGACGACCAACGTTTTGCTGCCAGAAGAAGTGATGTTTTGGTGTTTGAAACTCCTGTTTTAGAAGAAGCTTTTACTTTAAGCGGAGAAATTTTAGCAAAATTACAAGTAGCAACTACCGGAACAGCCGCCGATTGGATTGTAAAAGTTGTAGATGTGCATCCTACTGATACTGAAGAAAATAATAAGGAGATGCAAAACCACCTAAAAATGAGCAATTATCATTTAATGGTTAGAAGTGAAGTTATGCGTGGGAAATTTAGAAATAGTTTTACATATCCAGAACCATTTATTCCAAATAAAAAAACTGCTGTTGAAATTAAATTACAAGATGTACATCACACGTTTAAAAAAGGTCATAAATTACAAATTCAAGTTCAAAGTACGTGGTTTCCATTAATAGATTTGAATCCGCAAACCTATGTTGACAATATTTTTAAAGCAACAGCTGAAGATTTTAAAACGCAAACACATACTGTTTTTACCTCTTCAGAAATTGAATTTACAGTAATCAAATAACATTTTAAATTATGAAGTATTCAACCTTATTTCTCAGTTTATTCGCAATCTTACTGTTTTCTTGTAAAGAGAAACCTTCAGAAAAAATAGCACTACAAACTTTAAATAATTCAGCGTTTAATTTTAAGGTTGATACCATTGTTAACGGAATTGAAATTCCATGGAGTATGGCATTTTTACCGGACAATTCTATGTTAATTACCGAACTAAAGGGAGATTTAATTCATTTTAAAAATGGCATAAAAACGAGTATTAAGAATGTTCCAGAAGTTTATTTTAGTGGTCAGGGTGGCTTGTTAGATATTGAATTAGATCCTAATTACAGTGAAAATGGTTGGTTGTATTTGTCGTATGCTTCTAACATAGAAAATGATAATAATGGTGGAAATACAACCATTATGAGAGCCAAACTAAAAGACAATGCCTTGGTTGAAACCAAAATTTTATACAAAGCAACTCCAAATACCAAACGTGGCGTTCATTTTGGTTCACGTATTGAATTTGATAGAAATGGCTATTTGTATTTTTCAATTGGTGATCGGTCTAACAGAGATGCTTTACCCCAAGATATTACTAAAGATGCAGGTAAAATTTACCGTATTAATTCTGATGGAAGTATTCCAACAGACAATCCTTTTTATAATACAAAAAATGCTAAAAAAGCTATTTATTCTTACGGACATAGAAATCCACAAGGAATGGCAATGCATCCAGAAACTGGAGAAATTTGGACGCACGAACATGGTCCACAAGGAGGTGATGAAATTAATATTGTAAAAGCTGGAAAAAACTACGGTTGGCCAAAAGCTTCTTTCGGTATAAATTATAACAATACAACGTTTACAGATAAAACTTCTATTGAAGGAATGGAAGATCCTATTCATCATTGGACGCCTTCTATTGCACCCAGCGGAATGGCTTTTGTAACTAGTGATAACTATCCAAATTGGAAAGGAAATGTGTTAGTAGGTTCTTTAAAATTTCAATATGTTACACGATGTGTTTTACAAAACAACAAAGTTGTTAAAGAAGAAAAATTATTGGAAAATATTGGACGTGTGCGCTGTGTGCGTCAAGCTCCAGATGGGTTTATATATGTTGCTGTTCAAAATTTAGGAATTGTACGATTAACGCCTTCATCTTAAAAATTGTTCTTTTGAATCAAGTAGTTATTATACAAGTATAAATGAATGGATTCTTGATTTCACTGGAATAACAAGAGTGCTATAAACTAGAAAAGCCAATACTTTCGATGTAACATCTAAGTACTGGCTTTAAACTAAAACTACTAACTAAAATTTTAAATATTTTATTTGGAAGAAAATAATTTTGGTTTGAATGTAAACATAATCCAAGCCCAAGAGTTGTTTTCATCTTTATCTCCACCTTTAAGAATTTCCATAGAATCTGTTGCAAACATTTTAGAATAACCTACGTTAAACATAATGTTATCAGCAACTTTGTACCCTAAATTTAAATCTATTTCAGTACCTAACTTGTTGTCTTCTTTTGTTGTTCCGCTGTAAATATCAGCTGCAGAAGAGAAAAAATGAGGAATCAATGTAGCAGAGAATTTATCTTTTTTATAAGCAAACACAGCATTAACATCAACTAAACCAACAGAACCACCGTGGTTACCAACATAAAAATAATCCATCCAACCGTTAAATTTGTGGTTTGTACCGTATAATGGAACAAATGATTTAACATCTGAAGAAGTGTCGTTTGTATCTTTACCAGATAAAATTTCAATTCCAGCACCAATGTTAAATTCTGAAGAAACTTTGTATTTTAAATTACCTGCAACATAATTTGCAGAAACATCGTTTCCTCTTAAACTTCCACCTTGTAAATAAGCAGACGCATCTGCACTAAATTTACCTTCAGCATAGGTTAATCTTGTTCCTAAAGTTTGAGAATAATCTACTGTTTGATCTGAACCGTCTAAATATTCAACACCATTATTTAATAACAAGAAACTTAAACCAAGTTTGTTTGCTTTGGTATTGAACCAAGCATATTGAAACGTTTTATAACCAGCAACATTACTATATAAATTATCTACACCTGCCTGACTATCAGAATTTAACGCAAAACCTAAATCTAATTTACTGTTTTCAGATAATTTAAATTTTGCTAACATAGCATCGTGGCTTCTTCCTTGTTGTGCCCAACCTACGTTACCAAAAATTCTGCTATCGTCATATACAATTTCTTGACGACCTAATTTTAATGAAAAATTATCAGATAATAATGCTTCTGCCCACGCTTCGTGTAACATAGTATTGTTGTCATCCGCTCCTAAAGTACTAACATCTCCCCAAACTCTAACGTTTTGTAAAGAAACACCTAATCTAATCTTATCTTGTTGAAAATCAAAGTTTAAACGTGTGCGTTGCGATACAAAATTTGCACCATCTGCATTTGTATTTAATAAAGTTCCAAAACCGTGTTTGTTTTCGAAACGCGGACGCAATTCAGCTGACAAATCAAACTGTTGCGCTGTTAAAGTTGTTACTGTTAAAGTAACTAATAAAGTTAAAAATAAAAATTTTCTCATTGTTATTTGTTTTAATTATATGCTTTTTATATTTAAAGACCTTTTAGTCCTTTTATGGTGCGAATGTACAAGCATAAATTATTTTAAATACTGATTTTTATCAACTTTTACAAAAATTTTAATTGATGCTAAAAACATTATAAAATTGAAATGGTAATTATAAAAAATATCAAAACATAAAATAGTATCGATGCTTTCCAAAAAATATGTGCTTTTCTTAATTCCATAAAGTAAAAAGAAACACCTAAAAACTTAATAACCGACAAGCCTAAAATAAGCATTGCTGCTTGTATTGTGCTTAAAGCTGAATTTGAAACTAGTGCAGTAGTTATAGTCAGTATAATTAGCACCAACCAAACTGTTAAAAATAAATCTTTCTTCATCTCAAAATATTAAATAAATTACTGGAAAAAGGAGTAACCAAATTAAATCGCACATATGCCAAAAAGCAGCACTTGCCTCAAAATCTTCAATTGAAGTTGTTACTATCTGTTTTTTTATTCCGAAATAAACACTAAGTAAAATAACCAGCCCTACAACTACATGAATTACGTGAAATAAGGTTAACATCCAATAAAATGAAAAAAATGTATTGTAGTTCATTGTAAATCCTCCTTCAATTTTAAAATAGTATTCCACAGATTTTAGTACTAAAAATAAAAGCCCACCTAGTAGCGTCCATCTCAAAAAAAATGCAGTTTTTTTAATATTATTCTCCTTAAAGCTTTGAACAGATTTAGCCATAAAAAAGCCACTTGTAAGTAAAAATACAGTATTAACGGCTCCAAAAGTTGTGTTTAATAACAATCTTGAATTATGAAAAACATCTGGTTCATCTTTACTATAATAAACCATGGCAATTAATGCCATTCCAAAGGTGAATAATTCTAAAAAGATAACTATCCACAATAAAATTCCTCCTGGTGGGTAGTACAAATTTTTTACACTTACAAATTCTTTTTTCATTTCACATCTACTTTAATCCCAGTCTAATAAACGCTTTTGACCTTCTAATTTTTGAATATCTGTAATATCTTGCGACATTTCAATTACACCTTTGTATTGCTTGTTATTATCTCTAATTGCAAAATAACGAACGTGAATTGATCGTCCTTTAAAATTGAACCAAAACTCGGCAACATCTTTTGTCCCAGCTTTAAATTCTTCAACAATACGAATTACCATATCTACACTTTTTGGTGGGTGACAAAACTTAACTTCGCGTCCAATAATCCCCTTACTTCTTGGGAAAACACGATCGTCTCCCCTATTGTAAAAAATAACTTTGTCGTTTTCATCAACATAAGTAATATCAACTGGTAAAAAACGCAATAATAAATTTACTTGTTCTGGTGTCATATAACCTTCATCATAATGAAACGTGTTTTCTAATGAAAAAGATAATTCTCGTTTCTTAAAATCCTGACTTGGATGCACATAAGCTTCTTCTTCTATTATAGGGTATGGAACCGGTTTTTCAATCAACATCCAGCCAATTTCCTCATCACCTACATAAAACTCTTTCCAATCGTCTTCAGATAATAAATCCATAGCTTTTGGGAACAAGCGTGTATCTTCAATTGTTAATAATCGCTTTAAACCTTCAATTAAATAAGGTGTATTGTCTATAATTTTAGCAGTATTTTTTTCTGAATTATAGGTGTTCAATAATCGAATTTGATCGCGTAAATTATCGTGAAAAGACCACATTCCTTGACTTGGACCTTCCCAACCATGTTTCTCCAAATAAGGAAATAATTGATTTTCTTTACGCGCAAATCTTTTTTCTATGGTTATTAATTGATTATAAATATTGAAGTATTTTTGAAAATCTTCAATAGGATCAGCTTCATATAATTCTAGTAAAATATCTTGTATTAAGGCCCCTTCTTGATAATATACTTTAACAGGATGTCCTTCTGGTAGTTTTTCTACAGTTGGTAAAAATGAATTCATTATTCAATAATTTTTAAAGCTTTTGGGATTAATACATTTTTTTCAAAATGCATATAGTTATGTATTTGGTGTTGTAATTCTTTTAAAGTTTTGTATAAAAACTGGTACGAATTACAAGCATTTTCTGGAGTTGTATAATTTGACGATAGCTTTGAAATTTCTTTAAACGATTCCCCAATTAAACTTTGAGCAATTTCGTTTCTGCTAATTGCTTTTTGAAAATCTTGTAATAATTCTATTGAAATTTCTTCCGACTTTTCGGATAATCCTACAATTTCATTTATTATTGGATACAAACTTAAAATCGAATTTTTAAGCATTTGAGTTATTACTTCTTCTATGCCTTTTGTTAATTCATTAATTTCGATAACTTCTTTATTTTCAAGACCGTGCACTTGAGCAACTTTAGCAGCAAAAGGTAGTATTTCAAATAATGTATCACTTATATAGATGTGATATGTATCTTTTGCTTGATCAATTAAATCCGGAATTTCTACATTTGTTGTATTTAATGTTCCTGAAATTTTACTATTTATAGTTTCAATTTCCTCTTTTAATATTTCAAAAGTAACTCCACTTTCTTTACAAGCTGCTTCTAAACTCATTCCTCCTCCACAACAAAAATCAATTTTATATTTGCTAAAAACGTGATCTGAACCTAAGTTTTTTGAAACCACCTCAGCAACTGTACTTTCTTTAGTTATTTCCATAATTATTAATATTGTTATTTTTATCTATTTTCTTTTTTATATTTCTCTTTGATCTTTCCCCTTTTTTCTTTTTACACACACTAAGATTGATGCTTAATCTTCTCATACAACTGCACCAACGACTGTAATAATTCAACTGGAGTTGTTAAAATTTGATAATGATTTTGTCCAAACATTTGTGGTAAATAATATTTTGCTTGTGCCTCAATTGCTAAGGCATACGAGTTTATATTTCGTTCATTTAATTCTCTCAATGCCTGTTTTACATCGTTTACTCCGTATTTACCTTCGTATTTATCGTAATCGTTGGGTTTTCCGTCTGAAATTAAAATCACCCATTTATTTTTGGTATCACGCTTGTCTAACATGGCACCTGAATGACGCAAGGCTGCGCCAATTCTTGTATAGCCACTAGGCTCTACTGCTCCAACTTTAAATTTGGCTTTATTCCAATCTTCGTCAAAATCTTTAATTGTTATGTACGAAGAATGATTTCTAGTTTTTGAATAAAAACAATCGATAGAAAAATCAATATTAAATTCTTCTAAAATTTCTCCAAATAAAATTGAAACTTGTTTTTCTACATCAATTACTCTATTACCCGCCGCGTAACCATCGCTAGACAAACTAACATCTAACAATAATAAAATGGATAAATCCTTTTCCTTTTTTCTTTTTGAAATATAAATATTTTCTGAAGGTGTATGTCCAGAATGAATATCAACAAACAAATCTGTAATGGCATCAATATCAAACTCTTCTCCTTGAGGTTGTCTGCGCTGTTGTTGAAACTTATTATTAACTGCAGTCAACATTTTTCGTAAACCAGCTAAAGTTGTTCTATTCTCGTTTAATGTTTTTTTATAATAATTAACATCGTTTTTTAGTAACGTTTTTGGATATACTTTACAAAAATCTGGTTTATAAACTCTTGATTTATAATCCCATTCGTCGTATTTTATGTGATATCCTTTATTATCTATTTCAGCACTTTCTGAAACAGTTGTGTTTTCAATAAAATCTGCCTGATATACAGAATGCGCAGTATCATCTACCCGAACGGTATATTTCATATTAATATCTTCCAACGCATTAGAATGGTCGTCTAATTCATCTTCTCCATCAAAATCTCTAAAATTCCCACCAAATTCTTCGGCAGTTTCAACTTTTTCAAATTGATGTTGTAAAACGGCATCTTCTTGTTGTTTTATATCAACCTGAACCGAAATTATTTCTTCTACAGCATTGGATTTCAAAATGGTTTTTGGCTTATCTTCGTCTGCTTTTTTTACTTTTTCTGTAAAATTTTCAAGTTTATCTTCAGAAGCTTCTTCTGGGTTATTTCGCATCCATTTCCCATAGATGAAAGAAAAATCTTTAAGCTTTTCATTTTTTCGTTTTTCAGTAAAAAAATGAATGAATTTGTTGTAATATTTCTCCGTTACTGGAAATTGTTCAAACAAAGAATCCAATACTA
>CBDUKG010000101.1:0-8715 GCA_965367745.1 uncultured Flavobacteriaceae bacterium
TTAAAACGCACCAAAATTAAAAGTATCAAAAAAGATTCGTTCATTATTATCTAAAAACAATAATTCTGAGATACTAATTTCATACGTGTAGCCAGTAATAATTTCATTTACTATAACTGCATTGGTATTTATTATAATAGTTCCTTTATCAGCTTCTAATTCCTTTAGAACCAAAGGTGCAGCAGGAGGAATTTCCTGACAGAAATAATTAGTGTCAATTGCATCATCAAAAATTCTATAAATTACATTTAAAGTGCTAGAAACAGCATACGATTTCTCACCAACTGTTGTTCCTAATTGCGTACTTGTTAGCGTTAAAAGAATAACTTCAGTTTTATCTGGACTCAATCTGTATAAAAGTGTTTCTCCGCAACTATTAACATCTTCTGAAAATTCAAAAGAAGGAACATCAAAATCTCCATCGTTACAAGAAAGTAAAGTAAATGCTATAAAAAAAGTAATAAGTTTTTTCATTTTTTAGTTTTAATGAAACAAAAATAATTGTTTTAACTAATCTAACGTTAAATGAAACCAACTATTTTAGTTATTTTTACATTTTATGAAAAATATTTATTTAGATAACGCCGCAACCACACCAATTTTACCCGAAGTAATTAATACAATTACAGAGTCTATGACTCATTTTTACGGGAATCCTTCATCAATTCATCTAATTGGTAGAAAGGCAAAATCATTGGTTGAAATTGCTAGAAAAAATATTGCAAAGCACTTTAATGCTTCGGCCAATGAAATTATTTTTACCGCTGGAGGAAGTGAAGCTGACAATCTTATTTTGCGCAATGCTATAACTAATTTAAGTGTAACCACTATTATTTCATCAAAAATAGAGCACCATGCTGTTTTACATGTCATTAAAGATTTGGAAAAGGAATTTAGTATTGCTGTAAATTGGGTAGATATAGATGAAGATGGTGCGATAAATTATGCACATTTAGAAACGTTATTGCAGAAGGATACGACTAAAAAATTGGTGAGTTTAATGCACATAAATAACGAAATAGGTATTCTTTTAGATGTTCATAAAGTTTCACAGTTGTGCGCGGTAAATAACGCATTGTTTCATTCAGATGCGGTACAAGCAGTTGGGCATTTTACAATAGATGTTCAGCAAACGCCTATCGATTTTTTTGCTGCAAGTGCACATAAATTTCACGGTCCAAAAGGTGTGGGTTTTGCATATATTAGAAAAGGTTTTGGGATCTATCCAATGTTACATGGTGGAGAACAGGAAAGAGGAGCAAGAGCAGGAACCGAAAATGTTCATAGTATTTTAGGAATGGAAAAAGCATTAGAAGTTGCATATTTAAATTTAAAAGATGACACAAAATACATTCAACAGATTAAAAGTTATTTTATAAATGAATTAACGAAAAATTTTGAAGGAATTATTTTTAATGGATGTTCTGAAAGTGAAACTAAAAGTAGCTACATTATTTTAAATGTAAGGTTTCCAAAAGAATATGCAATGTTACTTTTTAATTTAGATTTAAAAGGAATTGCAGTTTCTGGAGGTAGTGCCTGCCAAAGTGGGAGTAATAAAGGCTCGCACGTTTTAAATGCTATTTTACCTGAAAATGAGCAGTTTAAAACATCAGTTCGTTTTTCGTTTAGTAAATTTAATACCATAGAAGAAATAGATTACGTAATTAAAAATTTAAAAGAAATAATTACATAATGTTAAACTATCCAATAAAATTTGAGCCTATTTTAAAACAGAAGATATGGGGAGGTGATAAGTTAGTAACTAAATTTAATAAAAAATCTAGGTTAAATAATATTGGCGAAAGTTGGGAGATTTCAGATGTAAAAGATGCTGTTTCTATAGTTGAAAATGGATATCTAAAAGGAAAGTCTTTAAAAGAATTATTAGAAACTTATAAAAGTGATTTATTAGGGAAAAATAATTTTGAAAACTTTGGAACAAATTTTCCACTCTTAATCAAATTTATTGATGCAAAGCAGGATTTATCCGTTCAAGTTCATCCAAATGATGCATTGTCTAAAAAGCGTCATGATTCTTTTGGAAAAACAGAAATGTGGTACATTATGCAAGCTGAAGAAGATTCAAGATTAATTTTGGGTTTCAACAAAAAAATTACCACAGAAGATTATAAAAAGCTGTTAGGAGAAAAGAGAATTATGTCGGTTTTAAACGAAGTTTCTGTTGAAAAAGGGAATGCTTTTTTTATTAAAACTGGTACTGTACACGCTATTGGTGCAGGAATTGTTTTGGCAGAAATTCAGCAAACATCCGACATTACCTACAGAATTTATGATTATGATAGAGTAGACGATGCGGGGAATAAACGTGAATTACATACAGAATTAGCAATTGATGCACTTAATTTTAACCAGAAAATTGATACGGAAATAAATTATTCTACAACTATAAACAGTTTAAACGAAATTGTTAATAGTAAATATTTTAAAACCAATTTTATACCAGTTGAGGAAACTATAAAATTGGATTATGCTGCAACAGATTCGTTTGTAATTTTTATGTGTGTTGAAGGGAATGCAACTATTTCTTTGGATAAAATTACAGAAACTATAAACTTTGGAGAAACAATTCTAATTCCTGCTACTGCAAAAAATGTAATTATTAAAGGGAATTGTAATTTGTTAGAAGTAACTGTTTAAACTTTTTATTAAATAACATTTACTTCAATTTCTAATGGTATAGCAAACTTTTCTAAAACAGTTTGCTGTATTTTTTTTGCCAATTGAAAAACTTCTTGTCCTGTTGCATTGCCATAATTAACTAAAACCAATGCTTGTTTTTCATGAACGCCAGTTTCTCCAAAACGTTTTCCTTTAAAGCCACATTGTTCAATTAACCAACCAGCAGGTACCTTAATTTCTGTTGAAGAAACTATATAATTTGGAATATTTGAATATTTATGTTGTAATTTTTTAAATAAATCAATGTTTATAACTGGATTTTTAAAAAAACTACCGCTATTTCCAATTTTATCAGGATCAGGAAGTTTACTTTGTCTTATTGCAATTACAGCATCAGAAATATCTTTTAAAGTAGGATTTTCAATATTTTTAAGAACTTCTTTAATTGCTCCGTAGCTAATATTGGTTTTATGATTTTGTTTAGTCAGTTTAAAAGTAACACTAGTAATAATGTATTTCCCTTTTAATTCATTTTTAAAGACCGAATTTCTA
The DNA here is from genome assembly GCA_965367745.1 of uncultured Flavobacteriaceae bacterium. Classification (GTDB taxonomy): domain Bacteria; phylum Bacteroidota; class Bacteroidia; order Flavobacteriales; family Flavobacteriaceae; genus Lutibacter. Next base: position 3,196 of record CBDUKG010000101.1, read on the forward strand.
TAACCAAAATTACAATCGTCATGATTAAAAACGGTTTTGTTTCCTGTTACAATTTCAATCGCTTCAAGTTGATGAAAAGTATCTTTAATTTCAACTCCATAAGCACCAATATTTTGAATAGGCGAGGTGCCAACATTTCCAGGAATTAGCGATAAGTTTTCTAAACCCCCATAATTTTGAGAAATGCACCAAATAACAAAATCATGCCAATTTTCACCAGCTTCAGCAGTTACAAATACGGAATTATTTTCGGATTCATTAATTATAATTCCTTTTGAATTTAAATGAATTACAAGTTTTTCAACAGCTGAAGTTAATAACATATTACTTCCACCGCCTAATAAAAAAATGTCCTTTTCTTGTGTTAGAATTTCTTTTAACTCAGGCGTTGAGTTTATTTCAACAAAACGTTTGGCATTTACATCAATACCAAACGTATTGTATTTTTTTAAAGATATGTTTTGTTGAATATTCAATTAGTTTGCATTGTATTTTTTTATCGCAGCTTTTAAAATAGCTACAGATCTAATTAAATCTTCCTTTTTTAATACATAGGCAATTCTAACTTGGTTTGTACCAATACCTTTTGTACTGTAAAAACCAGCAGCAGGTGCTACCATAACAGTTTGATTGTCTAAATTATAGTCTTCTAATAACCATTGAGCAAATTTATCGGCATCATCAACAGGTAATTCTGCAACACAGTAAAATGCTCCTTTCGGATTTGCTACTTTTACGCCATCAATTTTTTGGAGCTCGCTTACTAAAATATCTCTTCTCTCTTTATATTCAACAATAACTTCATCAAAATAAGATTGAGGAGTTTCTAAAGCTGCTTCACTAGCAATCTGTGCAAATGTTGGCGGACTTAAACGTGCTTGCGCAAATTTTAATGCTGTATTTATTACATCTTTGTTTTTTGAAACCAAACAACCAATACGAGCACCACACATACTATAGCGTTTAGATACAGAGTCAATAATAATTGCATGATTTTCCAATCCAAATCCACTTAATACCGATTGATGTTGCACATTGTCGTAAACAAACTCTCTGTAAACTTCATCAGCAATTAAAAACAAATCGTGTTTTTTAACAATTTCAGCTAATTTTTTAATTTCCTCTTTAGAATATAAATATCCCGTTGGATTTCCTGGGTTACAAATTAAAATAGCCTTTGTTTTTGGAGTAATTAGTTTTTCAAATTCAGAAATTGCTGGCAAAGCAAAATTATCTTCTATTTTAGAAATTACAGGAACAATATTTACACCAGATGCAATAGAAAAACCATTGTAATTCGCATAAAAAGGTTCAGGAATAATAATTTCATCACCAGGATCTGTAATACTTCCCATTGCAAATAGTAAAGCTTCAGAACCACCAGTTGTAACAATAATCTCATTTGCTGTTACATTAATATTATTTTTGGCATAATATTCAGCAATTTTAGAACGGTAGACTTCAGAACCCTCAGATCTACTGTAAGCAAGCACTTCAACGGTATTGTTTTTAATGGCTTGTAATGCGCAATCTGGAGTTTTTATATCTGGTTGCCCAATATTTAAGTGAAAAACTTCGATTCCTCTTTTTTTAGCATTTTCGGCGTAAGGAACCAATTTTCTAATTGGCGACTCAGGCATATTTTTTCCTTTAATTGATATTGAAGGCATTTGTTAAATATTTAAAAAATTATACAACAAAATTGCAAAATAATTTCTTAAAAATACCATTTTTTACTGAATTTGTTAAAGGTTAAAGTTTTGCCAAAAGTTATGTATTAAAAGAAGCATTTTGTAGTTTAACGTAACCTAAATCACTGTTTTTGAAAAAAATAATACTACATATTTTTATTTTATTTTTAGTAGTTCCTTTTGTTAGTTTTGCTCAGAGTGAATTTAAATTTAAGAAAGGGTTTAAAAAACAAACTGTTTCTTTTAAATTATTAAGTAATTTAATTGTATTTCCAATGGAAGTAAATGGGAAAGAATTAAATTTTATATTAGATTCTGGTGTAGGAAGAACTATTCTTTTTAATTTAAATGCACGTGATTCTGTGCAATTAAAGAATACAAAAACTATAAAACTACAGGGTTTAGGAAGTGAAGCTCCTATAGATGCAATTATTTCTCATGGAAACCATTTTAAGTTAGAAAATATTAATAGTAGCAGTCAAAGATTGTATGTGATTGATAATGATAACTTTGATTTGTCATCTAAACTTGGGCTTACAGTTAATGGTATTATCGGTTTCGAATTACTAAAAGATTTTCAAATAAGAATTAATTATGGCTCTAAAAAAATTACTTTTTATAAATCCAATGAGTATAAATATGATAAATGTAAAAATTGTGAAACTTTTGATTTAGAGTTTTTTAAATTAAAACCTTATATAGATATTGGAGCAAAACTAAGCGATTCAATCCATAAAATTACAACCATAAAATTATTAATAGACTCGGGAGGAAGCGATGCAATGTGGTTATTTGAAGGCAGTCATTCAGAGATTACACCTCCGAAAAAATATTTTCATGATTTTTTAGGAGAAGGTTTAAGTGGAACAATATATGGTAAAAGAGCAAAAATTAAATCTTTAGTACTTGGCAAGTTCGAAATAAAAAACCCTACAGTATCATATCCAGATTCAGCTTCTATTTTTTTCGCACGAAAATTTAGTGAAAGAAATGGTAGTCTAGGAGCATCAATTTTAAAAAGATTTAATGTAATCTTTGACTATAAAAATAGCAAAGTAACGTTAAAAAAAGGAAGACATTTTAAAGATCCTTTTAGATATAATATGAGTGGTATTGAACTAGTACATAATGGAAAAGTGCTGGTGAAAGAAAAAAGAACATCTAATTATGGGCTGCCTTTAAGTGATCCAAATGTAAGTGCTACGAATAAACTAATATTAGATTATAATTACAAGTTTACCTTTAAACCTTCTTATAAAATATATAAATTAAGGGTAAATTCACCAGCCTATAACGCAGGCCTAAAAGTTGGAGATATTGTAATCAAAATTGATAATAAATATACTTTTGGAATGAGTTTTGATGAAATTGTTGGGAAATTTTATCAAAAAGAAAATAGAAGGATTAGTCTGGTAATTGAAAGAGATGGTAAGAATTACGATTATTATTTCAGACTAAAAGATATGTTAAAATAAAAAAAACGGTTTAAAATTTAAATTTTAAACCGTTTTTTTATAAGTAAGACACTTAATATTTTATTACTTTGAAGAAACAGCTGATCTTTGCTTAACAACAGCAGATTCAGGTTTTAATACAATTCCTTTTATACGAACTCTTTTTGAAGCTTCAGTTGCATTAGAAAAAATTGTAATTGTTTTATTAAAACCACCTATTCTATTAGTTGCATATTTTACTTCAATTTCACCATCTTTACCAGGCATAATTGGGTCTTCTGGTTTTTTTGGTACCGTACACCCACAACTAGATTGAATTCTTGAAATTATTAAAGGTGAATTCCCTGTGTTTTTAAACTTAAAAACACGAACACCATCAGCATTTTGTTCAATTTTACCATAATCAATTACCTCAGTTTCAAACTCCATTACTGGTGCATTCGGATCTACTTTAGTTTCGGTTACAGTTTGTTCTTGGCCATTTATAGAAAATGTTACAAATCCTATAAATAATAATGTCATTAATTTTTTCATAATTTTATGTTTTAAAGTGTAAAGTTAGTAATTTTTTTATGCTTTCAAAATATTTTATGTTAAGCCTTATAATTGTACATTTGCAAACTGTATTACAAATATTAGACCAAAATGAGTTTAGCTACAAAATATAATCCTCAAACTGTAGAGGGTAAGTGGTATGATTACTGGATGAATAACAACTACTTTTATTCAACTCCAAACGAAAAAGAACCTTATACCATTGTAATTCCACCTCCAAATGTTACTGGGGTTTTGCATATGGGACATATGCTAAATAACACGATACAAGATGTTTTAATTAGAAGGGCAAGGTTAAAAGGTAAGAATGCTTGCTGGGTTCCCGGAACCGATCACGCTTCCATTGCTACAGAAGCAAAGGTAGTTGCTAAATTAAAAGAACAAGGAATTAATAAAAGTGATTTAACACGTGATGAGTTTTTAAAACACGCTTGGGATTGGACTGATGAGCACGGTGGTATTATTTTAGAGCAGCTTAAAAAATTAGGAGCTTCTTGTGATTGGAAACGTACAAAGTTCACTATGGACGCTGATTTAAGTGAAGCAGTAACCAAAGTTTTTATCGATTTATATAACAAAGGACTTATTTATAGAGGTTATAGAATGGTTAACTGGGATCCATCTGCAAAAACTACCTTATCTGATGAAGAAGTTATTTTTGAGGAAAAACAAGGAAATCTTTACTATTTAAATTATAAAATTGAAGGAAGTGATGATGTTTTAACAATTGCAACTACACGGCCTGAAACAATTTTAGGAGATTCGGCTATTTGTATCAATCCAAACGATCCGCGTTTTACACATTTAAAAGGCAAAAAAGCCATTGTTCCAATTGTAAATAGGGTAATACCTATTATTGAAGATGAGTATGTAGATATTGAGTTTGGAACAGGGTGTTTAAAAGTAACACCAGCACACGATCAAAATGATAAAGTGTTGGGTGAAAAACACAATCTAGAAGTTATTGATATTTTTAATGACGACGCCACTTTAAACTCTTTTGGATTGCATTATGAAGGAAAAGATAGATTTGTAGTAAGAAAAGAGATTACTAAAGAATTAGAAGCTTTAGGTTGTTTGGTGAAGATTGAACAGCATTTACATAAAGTTGGAACTTCTGAAAGAACGAAAGAAGTTATTGAACCAAAAATTTCAGCACAGTGGTTTTTAAATATGGAAACTATTGTTGAGCCAGCTTTAAAAGCGGTGTTAGAAGATGAAGAAATTAAGTTTTTTCCAAAGCATTACAATAGCACTTATAAGCATTGGTTAGAAAATATTAGAGACTGGAACATTTCACGTCAACTTTGGTGGGGACATCAAATCCCTGCTTATTTTTATGGAGATGGCGTAGAAGATTTTGTAATTGCCGAAACAATAGAGGAAGCGTTGGAATTAGCAAAACAAAAAACGAAGAATCAACAATTAAAAATTGAAGATTTAACTCAAGATCCAGATGCATTGGATACTTGGTTTTCATCTTGGTTATGGCCAATTTCTGTTTTTGACGGAATTAGAAATCCTGATAATGAAGAGATTCAATACTATTACCCAACAAACGATTTAGTTACAGGGCCCGATATTATTTTCTTTTGGGTAGCGCGTATGATTTTTGCCGGATATGAATTTAGAAATGAAAAACCTTTTTCAAACGTATATTTTACAGGAATTGTACGGGATAGTAAAGGTAGAAAAATGTCTAAATCGTTAGGGAATTCTCCAGATCCAATTAAATTGATGGAGAAATATGGAGCTGATGGTGTGCGTGTTGGAATGTTGTTGTGTTCTGCTGCTGGAAACGATTTATTATTTGATGAAGA
>CBDUKG010000102.1:0-8559 GCA_965367745.1 uncultured Flavobacteriaceae bacterium
ATAACGGATTAAAATTTCATAGAGTTATTGCTGATTTTATGATTCAAGGAGGTTGTCCACTGGGAACAGGAACGGGTTCTCCTGGTTATAGTTTTGATGATGAATTTCATCCAGAATTAAAACATGATGTTCCAGGTATTTTGTCTATGGCAAACTCTGGACCAGCTTCTAACGGAAGTCAGTTTTTTATTACACACGTTGCAACTCCTTGGTTAGACAACAAACATACTGTTTTTGGTAAAGTAATTGAAGGGCAAGATATTGTAGATACAATTGCGCAAAACGACATTTTAGAATCTCTTGAAATTATTAGAGTTGGTGAAACTGCCGAAAAATTTAATGCTGTTGAAGCTTTTAGAGTTTTTGAAGGATCAAGAGCTAAGAGAGAGGAAGAAGCTAAACTGGCTATGAAAACGCAAATGGATAAAATTGCAGCGGGATACGATGAAACTCCAAGTGGATTACGTTATAAAATTTTACAAGAAGGTAACGGTAAAAAAGCTGAAAAAGGAAACATGGTTTCTGTACATTATAAAGGTCAGTTGTTAGACGGTCAAGTATTTGATTCTTCTTATGAACGTAAACAACCAATCGATTTTACTATTGGTGTTGGGCAAGTAATTCCAGGTTGGGATGAAGGTATTCAATTATTAAAAGTTGGAGACAAAGCACGTATGGTAATTCCTTCAAACTTAGCTTACGGAAGTCAAGGTGCTGGTGGAGTTATTCCTCCAGATGCAACCTTAATTTTTGATGTAGAGTTGGTAGCTGTTAAATAAAACACTTCGTGAAAGTTTAAAGAGGTTGTTTGAAAAGTAAAATTTTCAAACAACCTCTTTTTTTTTGCAATACTCCCTATAATATTACAAATTAAAACAAGAATATGACACCAAATTAATTGGTACAAAAACAAGTCGCTAACACAAGCGCTTTCTATTTATAACAAACATTCTTACTTCAAAAATTAACATTGATACATATGCTAAAACTGAAATGGTAAGAACAACCTTTCCTATTGTACAAAAAGTACATTCATAGAAATTATCGGTTGACCCAAATAAACTGCATGTACATCCAACTGCAATCATTATTATATAATCTACAAATGCAATTATTGGAAGTATTACTAACGATTTTAAAGCGATATCTTTCATAATAAATAAACTTAAGAGTTAAATCTAATTTTAAGAACATAAAACGGTGTAAATTCCAGTCTTAATTACCTTAGTATAAAGGTACTTTTAAACCTGTTTATAAAATAGTTTGTTTCGAAGGTGTATTTAACTAAGAATGATGTAATTTTACATTCCATTGGATGTAGAACTATATATTTTTAACTATGCCTGATTTTATAAATAAAGAAACAGCATTTAATTTTGAGTTTTTAGACGCAAAAGCTTGTTTAAACAATCTAACTGAACAGGAACAGGATGAATTGCTTGAAAACAAAAACGATATTGAATTTGAACCTGGAGAAATAATTATTAAAAGGGGAATTGCTGTTAGCCATGTATTGTATTTAATTGATGGTTTAGCCAAAATTGAAATTGTTAATGACGGCAAAACAACTACTATTGGTTTAATCCAATCACATTCCTTTATTGGTATTATTTGCTGCTTTGCCTTTGAAAATTTTGATTTTACAGCTACCGCTTTAGAAAAAACAAAAGTAAGTTTTATAGATAAAGCAGTTTTTGAAAAATTTATTAAAACAAATGGTAATTTTGCATTAGACTTAATTAGACATATGTCTGGTGCTTCAAATGGTTTATATCATAGAATTACTACCTTATCTCAAAAAAATATTGATGGTGCTTTATCCATAATTCTACTTGATTTTGCTAAAATTTATAATAGTAATTCCTACGCTATTCCTATGGTTAGAAAAGACCTCGCTAATATGTTAGGATATTCTAAAGAAAGTGTTATTAATACGTTATCAAAATTTAATAAAGAAAAAATAATTAAAGTTTCAGATAGAAAAATTGAAATATTAAATGTTAAAAAACTGAAACAAATTAGTAAATTGGGATAAATTAATGTTACAAATAAGGATTTAAGGCGTCTATAATTAACTGTTAGACATTATAATTATAAAACAATCAATTTATTCAACAATGAAAATTCAACAACTATTTTTATATATACTAACAATTATAGTTGTTAGTTGCTCTACTCCTGCTAATAACGAGGCATTTATAAAAAAGACAACAGGAAGGTATTTATTTAATTCCGATGAAATAATTGAAGTTTATTTTGATAATCAAAAGTTATTTTTAAAATGGCGCGGTGCTTCTTCTATAGAACCTTTAAGCGTAGGCGAAGAAACTTTTTTTGTAAAAGAAATGAATGAAAAAATTCAGTTTTTAACAAATCCAGAAAACCAACTTACCTATATGGTTTTAGTCCCAAAGACTGAAAGTGATACCCTTCAATATAATTTTAGAAAACTAACACAAAACGAAAAAATTCCAAGTGAATATTTAAAAAATAATAATTTTGACAAGGCCATGGAAGGCTATTTAAAAATTAAAAAAATAGATTCTTTAGATTCCAGCTTAAATGAAAATAACTTTAATAGTTTAGGATATAAAGAATTACGTGATAAAAATTACAAACAAGCACTTAATATTTTTAAAATTAATATGGAATTATACCCTGCTAGTTCTAATGTATATGATAGCTATGCAGATGCATTAAAAGTAAGTGGAGATACCTTAGAAGCTATTAAATACTATAAAAAATCTTTAGCAATAGATTCTGGAAATAGAAATGCAAAAAGGTTTGTTGAAAAATATGATAAAAAAGAATAACCTACTTTTTTTGACCTTTAAACTCTATAACCATAATTAATGATGTCTTCTCCATCCTCTTCTGTCTCCTCCTCCTCTTTTACTACTTTTTCCTGTTGGTGGTTTTAAGCTATATGTAAAACTTAACATTGCATAAGTTCCTAAGTTTTTTTGAATGGTTTCTTCAAAATAACTATCAGAACTGTTTCTAACAATCCCTAAATCTTTATCTAAAATATCAAAAACTTGTAATTTTAGATTTCCTCGTTTTCCTTTTAAGAAAGCGTAATCAAAGCCTAAATTCCAAATTGGTACACTTTGAGAATCAAAATTATTATCTGTGTATAAAGAGAAGTCAAATTGCGTATTAAAGGTTAAACTATTTGTTAAATCCCAATCGAATTTGGTATAATAGTTTTGTTTTAAATAATCCCTGTCTTTGTCTTGCAAAGAATAGGTAGTTTTATTAAAATCGTAATTTGCACCAATAGTTAAATCTACTTTGTTTTTATTTTCATTACTTAAACTTAACCCAAAATTCCAACTTTTACTATTTGTTTCGTTATAACCATTATCTATAATTGTAGTATAGTCGTTAATATCTCCACCAAGTCTTAAATTATACCTTAAACCAATAGTGCTAATTTTTTTACTTAAGTTTAAATGTCCTCTAAAACTTTCTTTAGTTCCATAATTTTCAAAAGTAGTTTTTGTAACATAATTTTCATCTATACTTCTGCTAGAAATAATGGTATTTGTAGTTTTTGTATATCCTAAAAATGAAAAGAAACTTGTCGCTTTCTTAAATTCATGAGAATAAAACATGATATTAAAATTGTCGCTTTCTTCGGGAGTTAAATTGCTATTACCAACAGAAATATAAAGTGGATTAAAATCGTTTACAATTGGTGTAACCTGATTAGCACTAGGCAACTGGGTTTCTTTATTATATCTTAATCTTAGTCTTTTCCCTTTTTTATACTCGTAACTTACTGTTGCTCTAGGTAAGAAATTACTATAATTATTATTTATAAAAGCAACATTATCTACATCCAATTTTTGTTTCATTGTTTCTAAAGAACCCGATAAATACACTTGTATTTTATCTTGACTAAATACATACCCTAATTGATTGTTATATACTTGTTTATTATAATCTAACTGATATATAAATGGATTTTGGGAAATTTCATTAATTGTTCTTCTTTGATCAACACTTTCATCGTTATTATTATTGTTTATACTTGAAGAAAAACTAATTAAATGATGCTCTACAATTGGTTCCATATACCTAAATGAAACATTGTAATCTAACGATTTATTTTTTTCATCTTTAGTTGTAATTTCATTTGACTCAAAAGAACTTGTTACATCAGATACATTTGTTGAATTTTGAAAATTCATATCTTTATTATCTGAAAAAGAAATACCACTTCTAACTCTTAGATTTCTACCTTTTTCGTTTAACTTTTTTCGATAAGAAAAACTTAAGTTTCCATTATTTCTTTCATCTTCACTTCTTGTAGTTCTTTCGTTATTTGCGTCTAAATTATTATTTTCATCAAAAAAAGCTGTTGTACTGTTACTATCAGATTCGCGATTATCGTTTTTAAAACTTCCTCTAAATTCTAAATACTTACCTTCTACAGATCTATCTCTTAAACTAAAATTAACATTATGGTTGTTCGAAATATTTTGACTATCATCCTTTTTTTCAGAAGTAAATGACTTATCCTGCGTAAATTGCGTTCTTTTTGATGCTTCTTCCTCTTCTCTATCCGAATATCCATAATGATAATCTAAATTAAAATTTAGGTCTTTTTTAAACTCGTAATTGTAATTAGCTCCAGCAGTTCCGGTAGTTAAAAAACCACTATTTCCACCTCTACTTCCATCACGTCTAAAAACTGTAGCGCCAGTATTATTAATATTATTTAGTTTTCCAAAAAGTGCTAATTGTGTATTTGCAGTAAATCTGTTTAAATCAAAATCTGAAGTATATCTATCATTTGTTCCAATTCCGGCTCCTAATTTCCCAAAATATCCAGACTTTTTACCTTCTTTTAAAACCAAGTTAATTATTTTACTTTTTTCACCATCTTTTATACCAGTGGTTCTGGTATCATCACTTTCTTCATCAATAATTTGAACACTTTTAATAGCATCTGCATTTAAATTTTGAAGTGCAATAGTTTGGTCATTATTAAAAAACTCTTTACCATCAACTAATATTTTAGTAACATCTTCACCCTGAGCACTAACTTTTCCATCCGTTCCAATTTGAATACCTGGTAATTTTTTAATTAAATCTCCAACATTATCATCTTGTTTTATCTTAAATGCTTTTGTATTAAAAGCAACGGTATCTTGTTTAATTTTAATGGGTACAATTGCATTTATTGTAACTTCATCTAACCGATTTACATCCTTTTTTAATATAATTTCACCTAAATCTCGCTCATTTTTAGTGAAATTTAAAGTTTGTTGGTTAGCTTGATACGTCATTAAATAAATTTGAAGCATATAAGTACCTTCTTTAAAACCAGAAATATCAAATTTTCCGTCTTCTCCAGTGGATGTGTATTTTACTAATAACGAATCTGAAGGTTGCAATAAAGCAACTGAGACAAACTCTAATGGTAGCCTATCTTCATCTAACACAATACCCTTTAAACTTTGAGAATAAGAAGTTTTAATTAAAAAAAATATCAAAAATAGTGGTAAAAGAAATTGCTTTTTATTACAATAATGAATCATATAGGTTCGTTTTTAAAGTATGTTTTATAACAGTATTATTTTTATATCTTTAACACTATTATTTAAAACAAAGTTGCTTTAAAAAAGTATTATTTAATAGAAAAAAAAGTTAAATTGTGTTAACGTTTGTTAACAGCAATTATTTATGAAAGATATTTGTTAAAAATCTAATCATAAAATAGAATTAAAAAGAGCCATTAATTAGAGCTCATTACAAAATATTATTAGATACATGAAAACTCAAAAACAATGGTTTGATGAATATGCCATAAGTCATCAAAATAAAACTAACCAATTAATACATTATATCTGCGTGCCATTAATATTTTTTAGTATTGTAGGGTTATTTATGAGTATTCCATCAAAAGGAATTGAGAACCTCATAAAAATCAACAATCCAATTCTTGAAAACTGGGCTACTCTAATTTTATTTGTATTACTGTTCTTTTATATAAAACTCTCGTTTTCAACATTTTTAAGAATGTTATTATTTTCTTTAATCTGTTTGGTAGGCAACTATTATTTATCTGATATTATTCCATTGTTATATGCTTCTTTGGCTATTTTTGTAGTGGCTTGGATTGGACAATTTTATGGTCATAAATTAGAAGGTAAAAAACCTTCATTTTTTAAAGATTTACAATTTTTATTAATTGGCCCGGCTTGGGTATTTGAGAAAATTTCAAAAAAATAGATTTAAATTTCACAATGAAAAAGTTTACACAATTATTTATATTTCTAATTACTAGTACATTCTTTGGACAACAAAAAGAGTATAAAATTTTTAATTCTGAGGTTAATTCTAAATATGCTGAGCTCGGTGTAAATTTTTTAGATTCCGAAACAGTATTCTTTGCTTCTTCAAAAAAAATTGAAAACGATAAAGCTTTTGCTTCGAATAGACGAGCGAAAACCCGAAATCTTTTTTTAGAATTTTATTTTGGAAAACTTACCGATTCTAGCGACATTATTCAAACTAATAGGCTTTCTAGCGATGTTTTTGCAACATTTAATGAAACTGACCTAGCCATAAGTCCAGATAGAAAAACCATTTATTTTTGTAGGGATAGCAACTATGATAATCAACCTGAAAAATCCAAATTACCCGAAAAACCTATAAATCTTTTTAGGGCAACTATTAATGCTGACTTTAACGTAACTAATATTTTACCTGTTTCATTTAATAGTGAAACCTATTCAATAAGAAATCCATCTATAAGTAAAGATGGTAAAAAATTGTTTTTCATATCAAATATGCCTGGCGGCTATGGAAATTATGATATTTACGTTTCAAATATTTTAGAAAACGGAAGTTTAAGTTCGCCTAAAAATTTAGGAGATAACATTAATACTTTTAAAGATGATTTATATCCATCTGTAGATAAAAACAACATACTTTATTTTGCTTCTTATGGACATAATGGCAAAGGAAATTTAGATATTTTTAAAAGCGAATTTATAAATGGAAATTATACAAAAGCTGAAAACTTACCGGCTCCAATTAATTCAACATACGATGATTTTGGTTATGTAGTACATCCAAATGATGATTCTGGTTTTTTCATTTCAAACAGAAAAAAAGGCAAGGGTGATGTCGATATTTATGGTTTTAAATTAATTGATATAGAAATTGAATGCGTACAGTTAATTGCAGGAAAACTTCTTAACAACACCACAAATAAACCTATTTCAAACGCAAGAGTTACAATTTACAAAAATGATGAAGCTATTGATTCTTTAATTACAGCTAAAGATGGGAACTATAAATTTAAATTAAATTGTAATGAATCTTATAAAATTACAGCTCAAAAAGAACATTTTATTCCGAATGAAATAACTTTCGAAACAGATGAAACTTTAGATGCTGAAATTATTGAAAATATTGAACTAATTCCTATTCCCTGTGTTCAGCAAATTAATGGCTTAATTACCAATGCGCAAACAAACGAATTACTTGAAGCTATTACTCTTAAACTTTACCAAAATGGTGACGTTATTTCCTCAAAAACTACACTTAATGATGCGCTGTATAATTTTGAACTAGCTTGTAACAGTGATTACATAATAATTGCAGATAAAGAAGGCTTCTATCCTACTGAAATAAAGATTAAAACGAATGCAAATTATGATGAAGAATTCACAAAAGACATTGTTTTAAAGCCACTTCCGTGCAATCAAATCGTAACGGGAATTATTTCTAATAAACTCACAGAAGAACCTTTAATAAATACCGAATTAAAGATTTATAAAAATGGTAAATTAGTGACTTCAGAAATATTAAGAAGTAGATCTAATTTTAAAATTGAGCTTGAATGTGAAGCAGCTTATAAAATTATTGCCCAAAAAGAAGGTTTTTTAGATGCAGAGATTGCTGTAAATACAGATAAGCAACTAAATTATAATTTTACCAATGACATTGAACTAACACCTATTGAATGCAACCAAATAATTACTGGAACCATTTTAAATAAACAAACAAACGAACCTCTAAGCAATACAACCATTAAATTATTTAAAAAAGAACAATTAATTGATTCACAGTTAATTGAAAACAGTAAGAATTATAGTTTTAAAGTAGACTGTAACGAAAATTATAAAATTATTGCTGAAAAAGATGGTTTTGAAACTGCTGAAATACCTATTAGAACAGATTCAAGAAACGACAACAAATTAAATCAAAAAATAGCACTTGTTCCGCTTCCGTGCAATCAAATTGTTTCGGGTGTGGTTACAAATACTAAAACTGGCGAACTGTTATTAAATGGAACCTTAAAACTTGTTCTTAATGGAACAACAATTAAAACTGTAAAAACAGATAGTAATTCAGCATTTAGCTTTAATTTAAAATGTGAGAATGCATATACAATTATCGCTGAAAAAGAAGGTTTCTTAAACTCAGAAATCACATTAAATACCGACAAACAAGCAGATTTAAAATTCACCAATAATATAGACCTAACACCTATTGAATGCAACCAAATAATTACTGGAACCATTTTAAATAAACAAA
>CBDUKG010000103.1:0-8277 GCA_965367745.1 uncultured Flavobacteriaceae bacterium
TGTACTTTCTGAAAAACAATTTCTGTTAATTTATTATCTTTCTCAACAAAACCTATTGGAGTACATAATGGAATAAATTCAAACAAGTATTTTTCCTGATACTTATTTAGTAATTTTTCAGAAACCTTTTTTGCAATCTCAATACTCTCTTTTGTTTCATCTTTTGGAGATTTTAAAGGCATATCTTTAGCTGTTCTTCTATAAATAAGCTTCGCTTTTTCAATCTCTAATTCCTTAAAATCTATATTGAGTTTTTCTAAAATTTTATTTATACCTTCTTTTTCTAATGTAAATAAGTCTACTTTAATTCCTTTTTTAAGAAATAATTGCTTTTTAACAATTTCAATCATTACAATTTTAATTACATCTAAAGATGCTAAACCTCCACCAACAACTATGGTATTATTCTTTACAGTAAAACTAGGGCCATTATAATTTTTTTCATGTTTATGATTAAACCAATAAATAAAAGAGTTTTGATACACAAGTTCTTTATTTATAAACTTATTTATAGCTAAAATTGGCAAAACTCTATCTTCCCAAGCACCATTTGCCAATATAATTGCTGAAAATCCCCAATTATTAACCAAATCTAAAAAATCAATATCTTTTCCAATCTTTGTATTTGGTACAAATTGAATATTGTCTTGGTCTAATTTTGAATCTATTTCATTAATTTGCCTATTTCTCAAATTAATATGCCATTTTGGTAAACCATCTTCAATTTTACCATATGGCAATTTATTCATTTCAAAAACAACAACCCTAAAACCATTTTTTGCTAGAATATTTGCTGCTTCCGAACCAGAAATAGATCCACCTATTATCGCTACATAATGCTTTTTAAATTCTGCTGCAATGCTCATAAAACCTTTTGTTTTTAATTTGTTAACCAAAGTATAAAACTAAAACTAACTTTAAGTGATATATATTACAAAATTAAACGCCCCTTTAAAAATCGATAGATTCCTTAAAATTGATTAAATTCGCAGTTGAAAACATATTAAAATAATTTTTATTGAATAACGTAAAAGTAATTCTTTGTAAAAAATAAATATAAAAAAATGAGAGAAGTTGTAATCGTTTCCGTTGCCCGAACTCCAATTGGTACTTTTTTAGGGAGTTTAGCTACTATTTCTGCTCCAAAACTTGGCGCTATTGCTATAAAAGGAGCTTTAAATAAAATAAATTTAGATCCCAATTTAATAGACGAAGTTTTTATGGGAAATGTAATTTCGGCCGGACTCGGTCAGGCTCCTGCAAGACAAGCTGCTATTTTTGCAGGTATCCCAAATACGGTACCCTGCACTACCATAAATAAAGTATGTGCTTCTGGTATGAAATCTATTATGTTGGCTGCTCAGGCAATTAAAGCTGGTGATGCGGATATTATAATTGCTGGTGGTATGGAAAATATGAGTAGCATTCCTCATTATATTTCAGGAAGAAAAGCTACAAAACTGGGAAATATAAATGTAGTTGATGGACTTTTATTAGATGGATTAACTGATGTTTATGACCAAAAACATATGGGTACTTGTGGTGACTTATGTGCTTCAGAATATAATTTCACAAGAGAAGATCAAGATAATTTCGCTATAGAATCTTACAATCGTTCGGCTAAAGCTTGGGAAAATGGCAATTTTAAAAATGAAATTGTTCCAGTTGAAATTCCGCAAAGAAAAGGAGATCCTATTTTATTTTCTGAAGACGAAGAATACAAAAACATCCTTAAAGAAAAGATCCCAACATTAAGACCTGTTTTTAGCAAAGATGGTACGGTAACCGCTGCAAATGCATCTACTTTAAATGATGGGGCAGCTGCATTGGTTATTATGAGTTTAGACAAGGCAAATGAATTAAACTTAAAACCACTAGCAAAAATTAAAGGCTATGCAGATGCTGCAAACGAACCTAAATGGTTTACAACTGCTCCTGCAAAAGCACTTCCTAAAGCATTTGCCAACGCTGGTATTTCTAAAGACGAAGTCGATTATTTTGAGTTAAACGAAGCTTTTTCTGTTGTTGGATTGGCTAATATTAAAATTTTAGGATTGGATGCTGAAAAAGTGAATGTTAATGGTGGAGCAGTATCTTTAGGTCATCCACTCGGAATGTCTGGAGCGAGAATTGTTATTGCTTTAACATCAGTTTTAGAACAAAAAAACGCAAAAATTGGTGCTGCAGGAATTTGTAATGGTGGCGGTGGCGCAAGCGCAATTGTAATTGAAAGAATGTAATTTTATTGTATGCAGTACGGCATTTGTAATTTAAGTATTATCCCTGTTAGAATTGAACCTAACGACACTACTGAAATGGTCTCTCAAGTATTATTTGGAGAACATTTTAAAGTGCTGGAATTAAGAAAAAACTGGAGTAAAATTAGAGTGGCTTTTGATAATTATGAAGGCTGGATCGACAACAAACAATATGAACAAATTTCAGAAGAAACTTATAGTACATTAGAAAGTTCCGATTTGACTCAAGCAGGTGAGTTAATTGACTTTGCAACGGACAAAAACAACCAGTTTTCAACTGTATGTATGGGATCTAACCTGCCTTTTTACGATTCTAAAACTCTTGTTTTAAATACTACAAAATTTCAGTATGATGGTGCGATACTAAATTCAAAAATACCTAAAAACTCAATTATTGATATTGCTTATAAATTTTTAAACACGCCCTATTTATGGGGAGGAAAAACACCTTTTGGAATTGATTGCTCAGGTTTTACACAAATGGTCTATAAACTTTGTGGTTATAAATTATTAAGAGATGCTTCTCAGCAGGCAACGCAGGGTGATGTACTAAGTTTTATTGAAGAAAGTGAGCCAGGTGATTTAGCTTTTTTTGATAATTATGAAGGAATAATTACCCATGTAGGTATTATTATGAAAGATAATTATATTATTCACGCACATGGAAAAGTTAGAATTGATATGATTGATCATAGTGGAATTTTTAATCTCGATTTACAAAAACATACTCATAAGTTAAGAGTCATTAAAAAAATTATATAAAAAAAAACCTCTCAAAATTGAGAGGTTTTTTTTATTCTAAATAGAATCTTATTGTTTTAATTCCTCATAAACTGCTTTAATATCATTCAGCTTATCTGTCATTTCAAGATTTTCATACAAGCCCATTAAAGTTTGAACTATATTAATGTTTTTTCCATTAATTCCATAAGCCTTTTCATAATATGGAATTGCTTCTTTATAAATTTCAAATTGTTGTGCTTGTAATTTATCATATTTAGCAAAGTCTGATAAATTCTTATTCATTTCTTCAATTACAGGAGCAGCTTTTTCTATAATTGCAGCACCAATATTATTATAAGCATCAGCGTAATTAGGATTCAACTCAATAGACTTTTCAAAACATTTTATCGCTTCATCTAAATTTCCTTGACTCATATTCATTACTCCTACATTATAATGTAACGTTGGTTCTGTTGGATTTAAATTAATCGCCTCTTCTAATTTTATTTTAAACATATCATTATCTCCAGCTTTGTAATACATGTTTGCCTCTTCAATTAATAATGAATAGCTTTCTGGAAACTCTGCTCTTCCTTCTGCTACAACTTCAAAAGCCTTTTCAGTATCTTCTAACATTGAATAATTTTGGGCTAAATTTTTAAAAATTAGTTCACGTCTTGAATCTTTTACTTCCTCTCTTGGATTCTCTGCGATACCTAATTTTACTTGTAAATCCATTGCTTTTTTATCTGCATAAGAAACCTCTTCTCCACTTTCTTTATCGTCAGCAATATAAAGGGTAGTGATTCCAGTATAATTTAAATCTAGTAATTTTTCATACGCATTTTTAGAGCTTTCGTAATCTTTACCATAAAAATAAATTAATGCAGCATTATCTAAAAAGGTAGTATCTTTAGGACTTAATGCAAAAACTTGAGCAAAACCATTTGCCGCTTTTACATAATCTTCCGGTAATTTAGTTTCAACAGCTGTTTCATAATTTTTAGAAGCCTTTGTTGCAGTATTTTGAACCATTTTATTAATTAAACCTCCAATTTCACTTGTATATTTAAGTTTATCAGATTCTTTTTCAAAATTAATTAATTGATTAAATGCTGCTCCAACTTCTTTAACATTTTCAGCTGCTCCATTTTGATACAAAGCCAAACCTTTTAAATAATAGTATTTCGCTTTTGTTTTTTGATCCGCACCTCCTATTAAACTTTCTGCTTGGTTTATAGCAGACATTGCAGATGAAAAATCATTTGCCTTAATTGCTTTTTCTGCAGTTTTTAATTCACTTTTTTGTCCGAATACTGTCATACTAACCAATAAAGCAGACAGGAATATTAATTGTTTTTTCATTTTAATTGATTTAATCTTATTTATTCTTTATTTGTACTCTCGTCATTATTGTTTTCAATTTCCGTGCCATTTTCGTTTTCATCAATCTCCACCTCTTCTTCATGCATTACTTTTGCAACTGCTGCAATAGAATCGTTATCTTTAATATTAATTAATTTAACACCTTGTGTAGCACGTCCCATAACCCGTAAATCTGAAACAGCCATTCTAATAGTAATTCCTGATTTGTTAATGATCATTAAATCATCTTCATCTGTTACATTTTTAATTGAAACTAAATTACCTGTTTTTTCTGTTACATTAATAGTCTTAACTCCTTTACCTCCACGGTTAGTAATTCTATAATCTTCTAAACTTGAACGTTTACCATAACCATTCTCTGAAACAACAAGAATATTACTTTCTATATCGTTCACAGCAATCATTCCTATAACTTCGTCTTGTTCATTAGCTAACCTAATACCGCGAACACCAGAAGCATTTCTACCCATTGGTCTTGTTTTACCTTCTTCAAAACGAATTGATTTACCAGATTTTAATGCTAACATTACTTGGCTATCACCTGTTGTTAATTTTGCTTCTAATAATTCATCATCTTCCCTAATGGTTATTGCATTAATACCATTTGTTCTTGGACGAGAATATTGTTCTAATGAAGTTTTCTTAACTTGACCTTTTTTAGTTGCCATTATTATGTAATGACTATTTACATACTCCTCATTCTTTAAATCTTCTGTTACTAAGAATGCTTTTACTTTATCATCTTGTTCCAGATTTATTAAATTAACCAGAGCTCTTCCTTTCGATGTTTTACTTCCTTCAGGAATTTCGTAAACACGCATCCAAAATACTTTTCCTTTTTGTGTAAAGAATAGCATATATTGATGATTGGTTCCAAGGAATAAATGCTCTAAGAAATCTTCATTCCTCGTAGCAACTCCTTTTTGACCACGGCCTCCTCTATTTTGAACTTTATATTCATCTAAATTTGTACGTTTTACATAACCTGCATGTGAAATTGTTACAATTACTTTAGAATTAGGAATCATATCTTCAATAGATAAGTCTCCACCAGCATATTCTATAACAGATCTACGGTCATCACCATATTTATCTCTAATTGCTACTAATTCTTCTTTAATAATAGAATAACGTCTTACTTCATCAGATAAAATATCTTTTAAATCTGCAATCAAGGTAATAATATCATCATATTCTGCTCTTAATTTATCTTGCTCTAAACCAGTTAATTGACGCAAACGCATTTCTACAATTGCTTTTGCTTGAATTTCTGTCAATTCAAAGCGAGTCATTAAACTTTCTCTGGCTTCATCAGCATTAGAAGAACCTCTAATTATTTTAATTACTTCATCAATATTATCACTTGCAATAATTAAACCTTCTAAAATATGAGCTCTAGCTTCTGCTTTTTTAAGTTCAAATTCAGTTCTTCTAACGATTACTTCGTGTCTGTGTTCAACAAAATAGTGAATAAGTTGTTTTAAATTTAATTGCTCTGGACGACCGTTTACTAATGCAATATTATTTACACTAAATGAGGTTTGAAGTCCTGTATATTTATATAATTTATTTAGAACAATGTTTGGAATTGCATCACGTTTTAAAATATAAACAACACGCATTCCATTTCTATCGGATTCGTCTCGAATGTTTGCAATACCATCTAATTTCTTTTCGTTAACTAAATCAGCAGTTTTTTTAATCATATCTGCTTTGTTAACTTGATAAGGAATTTCGGTAACAATAATGCATTCTCTGCCTTTCACCTCTTCAATAGTAGCTTTGGCACGCATTACAATTCTTCCTCTTCCTGTTTCAAAAGCTTCTTTAACACCTTCGTAACCGTAAATAGTTCCTCCTGTAGGAAAATCTGGCGCCTTAATATGCTGCATTAATTCAGAGATTTCAATTTCTCTATTATCAATGTAAGCTAAAGTCCCATTTATAACTTCTGTTAAATTGTGAGGAGCCATATTTGTAGCCATTCCAACTGCTATACCAGATGCTCCATTTACCAATAAATTTGGAATTCTTGTTGGTAAAACTGTAGGTTCATTTAAAGTATCATCAAAGTTTAATTTATGATCTACCGTATCTTTTTCAATATCTGAAAGCATTTCTTCCGATATTTTTTGCATTCGAACCTCTGTATAACGCATTGCTGCTGGACTATCTCCATCAACAGAACCAAAATTACCTTGACCATCTACCATCATATATCGCACGCTCCAATCTTGAGCCATACGCACCATAGAATCGTAAACCGAAGTATCTCCGTGAGGATGGTATTTACCTAAAACTTCCCCAACAACTCTTGCTGATTTTTTATAAGAACCTGTAGCTTTAATACCTAACTCATGCATTCCATACAAAACTCTTCTATGCACTGGTTTTAAACCATCTCGCACATCTGGTAATGCTCTCGAAACTATTACTGACATTGAATAATCAATGTACGCAGATTTCATTTCATCTTCAATATTAATAGGTATCAGTTTTTCTCCGTCTGCCATATGTTTTCTAATTTATTTTAGTGTCATTTTTTAACAAAGCAATATACAATTTTTCACTTTTTTACAACCAATTTGTCAGGTTGTTTTTATAATTTTTATTAACAATAAAAAGTTAAAAAATAGATTGCTTAACCCATTGAAAATCAACTACTTTTATGACTAATACTAGTATTATTTTTTAAATATTTAAAAAGTGGTGCTGTTTTTGCATAATAAAAAGAAAAAAATCAGTTAATTTTACAATATAAATATAATATAATGGACGATAATTTTTCACCAAAAGTTAAAGATGTAATTGCATACAGCAAGGAAGAAGCATTGCGTTTAGGTCATGATTTTATTGGAACTGAGCACTTAATGCTCGGTCTAATTCGTAAAGGGACTGGGAAGGCAATAGATATTTTAAATTCTTTGGCAATTAATCTAGATCATTTACGTAAAAAAATTGAAGGCTTAAGCCCTAAAAATACTATAATTGAAAATTCTAATGAAAAGAAAAGTTTACGCTTAACCAGACAAGCTGAAAAAGCATTAAAAACTACTTTCTTAGAGGCTAAATTATACCAAAGTGAATCTGTAAATACTGCACATTTATTGCTTTGCATTTTACGAAATGAAAACGACCCTACCACAAAGTTGTTAAACAATTTTGATGCTACCTATGAAGATGTGAAAACAGTATATAAACAACTATTTTTAAATGAAGAAATAGATTTACCAAGAGCTGAAAATAAATCTGATGACGATTTTGATTCCTCTAAATCAAACCCGTTTGAGCAACCTAAAGGAGAACAAACACCTCAAAAGAAGTCTAAAACACCTGTTTTAGATAATTTTGGACGTGATTTAACACGTTTAGCGGAAGAAGGAAACTTAGACCCTGTTGTTGGTAGAAAAAAAGAAATAGAACGTGTTTCTCAAATTTTAAGCCGAAGAAAAAAGAATAACCCAATGTTAATTGGTGAACCAGGAGTTGGTAAATCTGCAATTGCAGAAGGTTTGGCTTTGAGAATTATTCAACGTAAAGTTTCTCGGATTTTATTTAACAAACGAATTATTTCTTTAGACCTAGCTAGTTTAGTTGCTGGAACAAAATATAGAGGACAGTTTGAAGAACGGATGAAGGCGTTGATGAATGAATTAGAAAAAAATGAAGATATCATTTTATTTATTGATGAAATTCACACCATAGTTGGAGCTGGAGGAGCTACTGGCTCTTTAGATGCCTCAAATATGTTAAAACCAGCATTGGCTCGTGGAGAAATACAATGTATTGGAGCCACTACTTTAGATGAATTTAGAACAAATATTGAAAAAGATGGTGCCCTAGAAAGAAGGTTTCAAAAAGTAATTATTGAACCAACTTCTGTTGAAGAAACCATTCAAATTTTAAATAA